>NZ_JAIVFV010000039.1 GCF_020829445.1 Nostoc sp. CHAB 5836 | reverse complement strand
AGATGACTAAATTCCTCAACAATCTTTAGTCTACTTCAGTAGACTTGAGCTATTAGCTTGGGAATTGATTCCCAAGCGGGTGATGAAGCCAACAGTGAAGCTAAACAAGCTTAAGTTGACACCAATGGCGTCTCGCCCGCCCCACAAGATTGGGTAATTTATTTATTGGAAGTCCCTAAGCGTCCAAGTCAGTAGATCGAAAAGTTTTCCATAACTCTTACCAGCCGTTCATTTGAGTTTAGGAACACAATTTGCTGTAAGGAGTGTTAGAGTCTATTTTTCAAGGAGCGGGCGTTGTTGGTTGGTTAAGAGTGCAGTGCAAGCGTAGGTGCAGCCCGTCGTAGACATCGCGATCATCATCCCGAAAGCGTCGGCTGAAACCCTGATCATTTCGTCAACTTACAAAAATTTTCGATCTACTGATTTTCAGATTTACTTGTTAGGCTGAGGAGTTAGCCGCAAATAGGGTTTGACTTCCTGGTAGCCTTTGGGGAATTTTTCTTTGAGTACTTCTGGATCTTTGAGTGAGGGGACAATTACAACATCGTCTCCATCTTTCCAGTCAGCTGGTGTTGCCACACTGTAATTATCAGTCAATTGCAGAGAATCAATCACCCGCAAAAGTTCATCAAAGTTGCGTCCTGTGCTGGGGGGATATGTGAAACTCAGCCGGAGTTTTTTATTGGGGTCAATCACGAAGACCGATCGCACTGTCACAGCCGCATTCGCATTGGGGTGGATCATGTCGTAAAGGTCAGAAACCTTGCGATCCGCATCCGCCAAAATTGGGTAGTTAAGGGTGGTGCTTTGAGTTTCTTCAATGTCTCCCACCCAGCCTTTGTGGGATTCTACATCATCAACGCTGAGTGCGATCGCTTTGACATTGCGCTTGTCAAATTCTGGTTTGAGCTTGGCAACTGTGCCGAGTTCTGTTGTACAAACAGGTGTAAAATCAGCAGGGTGAGAGAACAGCACAACCCAGCTGTCACCTGCCCATTGGTAAAAATCGATGTCGCCGTGTGTTGAGGCTTGCGTAAAGTTGGGTACTGTGTCACCGAGACGGAGAGCCATGTGAGATTCCCTGTATTTAGAAAAGCATATGTGTTCTACTTTGCCATCATGACATAAAACCCCTATTCCCCAATCGGAGTTTAGCAGTTTGAAACAAAATTTTAGCTTAAAAAGTAGAAGCCTCTCACCTACCCGATAGGGAGGTGATGAGATGAATACGAGTGAGTGACGAATTGACCAACTAGCGAAGTCAGTAATGTTGGTCGATGATAGCAAAGCTTCTTCGGGTACTCCCGCGTCGGAGTGAACATTTTCTTGATTAGTTTTTCTGCCGAATATTTGATATAATACTACCTAATAGGTGTAATTAAATTAAATGCTGAAAAGCAGCCTGTTGAAAAAGTTAAGAATTATTTCTAAAAGTCCCTAGGGCATAGGGCTTTAAAGCTCAGTCAATGTCCTCATAGAGGAGTCCCTGAGAAGCCCACACTCACTCTCATTGGGAGTGTGTGGAGTATGTCACGTTGTCAGCACTCTTGGATAGATGGCAATACAGTAAATATGCGTTACCCAGAACCCTTGTAGAGACGTAGCACTGCTACGTCTCTACATTTTATTGTGCTATTATCTGCGTTGGGTTAATTTGTTCCTGAGAATTTCTTGGTAAGCTTGGATTGTTTGCTTGGCGATCGCATCCCAACTAAAATTTTCCAATGCATATTTTTGGGCGTTTAATCCCCGTCGTTGGCGTTCTTGGGGATTTTCCAAAGCTTCTTGCAGTAACTCTACCAGTGTTTGCACATCTGTTGCACCTACCCAACCCGACTGACTATCGCGTATCTGTTGACAAATATGCACTTGGTCAGAAATGACTACGGGTACACCCGCTACCATCGCTTCAGCTACAGCAATGCCAAAATTTTCGTAGTAGGAAGGCAAGACAAATAAATCAGCAGATTGTAGTAAACTAACCTTAGATTCACCAGTAACAAAGCCAGTAATTGTAGTGTGCGATCGCAGTGGTGAATTTTGAATTTCGGATATTATCTTTTGTTCGTAATCTGGATCTTGGGGATTTGTCCCAGCTAAGACAAAATGAAACTGATAACCAACCGCTAACAGTTTTTCTAGCGCCGGAATCAATAAATTTAACCCTTTTTTCGGGTCGATTCGTGACATAAACAGCACTAAAGGTACATCCTTTGGTATTTTTAGCTGACTACATACATTTTTAATAGGCGATTCAGGAGGAATCACACCCAAGGGAATCACCAAATCTGGTGTAGATACTCCAAATCGTTGTGATATTTTAGCTTCTTGATTGCTGGTAAAATGAATAGCCGCCGCACCAGCTAAATTTTGACGTTCTATAATTGCGACATAAAGCCGTTTTAATTGCTTTTTCTTGCGTAAATCAGCCGGGTCGAGAGTACCTAAAGGACGGAAAATATAAGGTAGTTTTTGCTGACGACACACAATAGCAGCAGCACTACTTATGGGGGAGAATAGAGCATGAATATGTGCTATGTCAAACTTCTGAGCATGACGTTTTAGCCAGTTTAATAAATCGAGGGAAAATTTGTAGCGCCGAAATGGGGCGCAACGAAAGTAAATTATTTCATAGCCATCTTGTTTAATTGGGCAATTTAAAGGAACATCCAGAGGTGTTTGACCATTATCACCATTACTATCAGTTGTGACAATTGTAACTTCCACTCCCTCTTTTCCCAACGCTGGAGCTAATCCTAGTACCATTTGACTGGGGCCTCCGTAAATTAAAGAAATTGAAGGGATAATTTGTAATATTTTCATTTTTTTTGTCATTTGTTCTTTGTTCTTTGTCATTTGTCCAATTGTTAATGACCAATGACTAATGACCAATAACCAAATACGGTTCACAAAAGGGCTGAAACTCTTTTTTTTACGAACCACAGAGGCGCAGAGAACACAGAGAGAAGAGAGAAGGAGGAAATGCTTAACCCAAGTGTATTGACCAATGACTAATGACCAATGACCAATTCTTGATAAAACTCTAATTGTTGTTTAGCCAAAGCTTTATTTGTATATTTAATCATTGCTTTTTGATAACCCATTTTACCGAGAGAGTGAGCAAAATAGGGTTTATCCATTAATTGAACTAAGCAATTAGCAAGGGCTTGGGCATTACCTTCAGGAAATACTAAACCAGCATCGCCAATTACATAGCGAATTTCACCGGAATCAGAACCAATCACAGGTACTTGGCAAGCCATTGCCTCAATTAGCACATGACCAAATTGTTCTTTCCAACCAACAGAAGTTAAGGTTTTAAATTTGTAAGTTGTTTCTGAAGGCAATACCAAAGTACTCATTAAATTTATATAGTTTGCAACTTCGTCATGAGGGACACTTTCAACAAAAATTAACCGTTCTTGAATATTGTTTTCTGCCGCTATTTTGATTAATTCACTTTGTAATTCCCCCCGTCCCAGCAGGAGTAATTTCCAAGCTTTATTTTTCACATTTATTAAGGCTTGTAAAAGTGTTAATAACCCCTTTTCTTGCACAAAACGTCCCACAAAACCTACAACAAAATCTGCTTTTTCAATGCCCAATTTAGCTGCTAAATCTGGTTGGGCTTTGGGAGTAAATAAACTTTCATCTACGCCCAGTTGGGGCATAACTTTAATTGGGCCTTGATATCCTCTTTCTCGCAACACTTCCGCTCCATCTTCATTGCCAGAAATGATGCCGTGGCTGTGGTTGAGGTTATATTTTTCTAATAAAGCAATTGGCAATTTGAGATTATATGGTAGGTTCCACCAAGTAAAAAATACATTTTTTGCTTTGAGTCCTAATAGCTTATTTAAGGCAATCATTTGAGTATAAGCCAATGCTCTAGAGCCTTGTTCTACTTGGATGATTTGGGGACGAAATTGTTTTAATAAAGATATCAAATCAGCCCCAAATGTCAGGAGTCCCTGATGATTTTGACTAAAATTAGAAACTGGAACTATTCTAAATTTGCCTTCATCTTGGTATTCAGTTTCAATAATTCTGTTTTGTACACCACCTGGTTTCCAGCGCTTTGGAACTACAACTGTCACTTCAATGTCAGGTTCTAGTTGAGATAAAGCACGCAACTTTTCACAGTTAAGGTCTACGATATAGGTGTGACTAGCAACTAAGATTTTCATTGTCATTTGTCATTTGTCATTTGTCGTCATTTTTTTTCAATAACTAATATTCCATACCCAATGCCCAATAATTAAACTTTTTGATCCAATCGACTGTAAATTTGACCATCATTCCATATTGATTGGATGACAGTACCCAAGGCTTTGAAAAAACCCAAAGTGTAAAAAATAGCGCGAGTGGCAATTTTAATGGGGGAACCGCTTTTATGGCAAGGTGGGCGTCCCAGGACGTGACAGTCAAATAAACGGGCGTATAGGCGTAAAGCTTGAGTAGCAGTGAGGTTTTTCAGCCCCAGTAAAAAATGGTTGTGGTAAAAGGTGAGTTGGTATTTGAGCGATCGCATACTAATATCATGACAACCCCCTGTTTCTTCGCCTAAATGCACCAAATGAGCCTCTGGGTCGTACCAAATTTTATACCCTGTTTGTCGCACTCGCAAACAAAAATCTGACTCTTCGCGCACTGCACTACCGCGAAACCTCTCATCAAACCTCAGCCCGTACTTGGTAAAAATTTCGCGGCGAAATGACATATTACAACCCCTTGCTGTCAGTACTTGTTGGGGTTTGATGGTATGTACTAAATCAATATGATACCAAGCAATTCCTGGATCCATAGCTTGGGGAGGGAGATATTCAATCTGTAAATCTCCTCCAGAATCAGCCAATTTCATTCTGTCAAATACCCGTCCAGCCACAGCCCCCACCTCTGGGTTGTGCAAATAATTTTTCGCATGGGCTGCTAACAATCCAGAAGTTAACTGAACATCATCATCAATAAATAATATTATTTCACCAGATGACCGTCGAACAGCATAATTCCGCGCTCCTGGCAAACTCGCCCAATCTAAGTGCAACCATTTAATTTTACCTGCCTCCGCCATTTCTTCTAGGTAGGCTTGAATTTCTGGTTGGTGTTTTGCAGTTTGGTCTACAACTAAAACTTCAAAATTTGGATAGTCCTGTTTTAGGACATCCACAATACTATCGCGTAGCGGTTCCTCTCGACCATAGGTCGGGATAACTACAGTCATTAAAGGATAATTATAATTATTCATGATTTTTTAAGTAATTTTACTACTTGTATAATATTTTTACCCTAATCCAGAAAGTTACAATTCACATTCAGTCAATTGTTCATACTCCTGCTGTAGTATAGAGATGATCAAATAATTCATTTTGCTTTTCTGAGTTATGCACAATTTGCGCTTGAGCTAATGCTTTTGTACTTAAAAATTCATAATGTTCTCGTTTATCAGTTCTATCAAGAAATTGAATTATTTGTTGCAATGCTTGCTCTGCTAAATAGTCATAAGCGCTATTGACAATTTCCCAATATTCATTAGTTTTCGTTTTCTCTCCATGCAGCCAATTACTCCAGTGCCGAATTTCATTAATTGGTAATTCTAAAATATAGCCGTTTTCTCCATGACGAATAAACTCTGGTAAGGCGCATACATTTGTCGCAATTGCCGGAGTACCAACGGAAAATCCTTCGATGATACTATACCCATAAGTATCATGTAATGTCGCCATTAACTGAAAATGACTCTGTGATAATAACTCAATAACTTTGTCATTAGGAATATTTTTATGAAAGACAACGTTATTGAGATTAAGTAACTTTAAATCCTCTACATATTTGGTGCGATCAGGAAAATCTGTCGGAACTCCTGAACCATGTTCCAATCCCGAAATTATATGTACAGTAATCGGTAAACCTAATTTTTCAGCTTTCTTGGCGAGTCTTAAAGCAACAACTCCACCTTTGCGGGCAATGTGGTTGCCGATAAATATAAGCTGAAGATTTTCTTGTTGTTGATAAATTTTAGATTGATTAACTCTCACTGGAAAATTTGGATGAATTACATCTATTTTTTTACTTACTTGTTCTTCTATTTTCCAACCTTCTATCCGCTCAACTAATCTCAACTTGGCGTAATCAGAGATAGCAATAAGTTTTTGGCAATTCTCTTGTGCTAAACGATTATTCAATAATTCATAAATTGCAGCTTCACCTGGGTTTTGAGGATTTCTATATAAAACACGATGATCTTCAAAGGTGAGAAACCAAGGTTTATTGGTATATAAAATTCTGTTGAAAGAATGAATAACTTCGTATCTTCCCCATACAGGTTGCCAAGCAATAAAACTCCCAAAAGGATACCAAATTTTTTCTATAGGATATCTGCCTGCGGGAAAAGGCTTGGGGCGGATGAGTGTATGGCGAGAATTTCGAGGTAGGTTTGGAATGCTGAGGTGTTTTTGACCTCCGATGATAACTTTTACCATTTTTATTTGATTTAAATTGTTTTCAGAGATTTCTTCTGTTTTTTTTGCTCAGGATTGGCATCTTCGTTATCTTGTCTCTCCAGTTCTGGCAATTTAAAAAGAACTCCCGCATAAAACCAATAGTAGACAGCAACTGGATCAACATCTAGAGGATAGTAGTAGGTGTTATAGCTAATAAACAATATAAACACCCACAAAGCTGCTCCGTAACTGCGGAAATTACGGTTCTTTATGGATCGATAGGTTTTAAAGCTAATAATTGTTAAACTTGTTACCAAACCCAGAAACCCCAGCACCCCAAAAATTCCAACTTCATAAAGTACTTTCGGGTAGTAGGTTTCCACAAGCTTAGTTTTACCCATTGCACGGGCAGAGTTAGTTGCTCGACCTAAGCCACTTCCCAGAGGCCCGTCTACGTTTTTCCAATTTTCTTCAAATTGCTGGATGATAAAGTCTTGAGGTGGTGAAGCTTCCCATCGACCTGTAAAACTCTCGGTTCTCTGTTGTACGACATCAGGGTTAGTCACCATCGCAATTCCTAGAATCAAGGCAAGTCCCACACCTATGGGGATAAACCGTTTGAGGTTGGCAATTTGACCAGTAAGCAATAATAAAATAACGAAGCAGGTTGGTACTAAAGCTAAGGCGATTCTTTGTCCAGAAATTACAGCATTGATCACGACTGCGACTAAAGAACCTAAACCAACCAACCGCCACTTTATAGAAGGGTCAGTGAAGCCGGTGGCAAAGGTAAAAAAGGTGCTGGCAATTAAGAACCATGCCCACTGCCAAGGAGCTACAAATGTCCCTGGTAAGCGAATAATGCCTTCTTCGGGGCTATATACTAGCGCTCCACCAAAATAACACCTGGCTTCGAGTGTCGCTCTAAATAAGGCATCTCCTTCAAGACCTCTAGTGCCTTGACATACACCAGTTAGTAGTAAGAGGTATTGAATAAAACCCAGGACACAACAAATTAATGTGAGGACAATCTGGAGGCGCGATAAAAATAGAAAATCCCGCTTATCGCGAATTAGATAATAGGCACAAGCAATCAGGGGGACATAGCCTAAAAATACTTTCAGTCCCAGAATTCCCATGCCTACAGGTATTTCTGGGGGTGCTTTTTCCAAGAGTCCGAGACTAGGCGGGTTAAACTGCTGACCACCATTGATAAATAAGAGCGTTAGCAGACTGCAACCTAAAACAATATAAAATGGGATTTTAATGCCTTGGGGAATAATTAGGGGTAGCCCCTGTTTACGGCAAGTCTGCCAAAGTCCAATTAGCGCTGGAATGTAAAAAGCATCTTTAGCCAATTGGAGTATGGGACTATTGCCTAAATAATAAGTGATAGTACCGCCAACTGGGACGTAAATGATGAAGGCATATAGCGCTTGGCGTGGGTATTTATAGGAAAGAGACATGATCAGTATCCCTAAGACACCAGGAACTGCCGCTTTAATTCCAGCTACGAAAAAAAGTATCATGCCAAAGAAGACACCGACAAAGGTAGCGGTGCTGAGTAAGCTAGTGAATTCTTTAAGTGCTTGAGCTGCTTTGCGCTTTTGGGCTAACTGTTCTTTGAGGCTAAGAGTAGGAGTTTCTTTTTCAGCCTGTTTTTTTGATTTTTGAGATTTTGACTTAGATTTCGGCATAGTGGCGCTGTAGCCTATTAGCCTTAAAAAACATCTATAGCTTACATACAAATGGATTGTAATGGCTATAGCGTGTACAAACCGAATTCATCCTGAAGTGATTGAGTTAAGGATTTTCGATCAAAAATGCTGAAGTTTAACTTCATTGAACCGTAAAAAAGATTTTCTCCTGTTTCTACAATGTAAACTGCGCCAAGAAATGGTAATGGTTCAATAGGTTTAGCTTTGTTTTCTAGCACGCCTCTGACTTTTCCGTGGTCTATATAGTATTTGTAGTATCCATAGCCCCGATTATATTCTGCATTTTCTGGTAAAAAATTTAAGTCATATCGGATAATATTAGATGTGCCGCACATGGAATAAAAATTTTTTCTTTTAATATATATATATTTACTACCTTCTTGATATTTATAACCTTTATTGATAAACCATCCATTAGAGTTAGGATGTTGCTTAATAAATGCAGCTAAGTTTTTACTGATGCAATCATCTGCATCAACTGTCATAGTATGAGTTGGAGAAAATTGACGAGCATACATTAATCCCTTTAATATTTTGCGCCCTTTATCTGTGTCTCCTCTAGCTATAGGGTTAGTCTCGTTGGGAGGAGGAAAGTCAACTGTAAGATAAGTAATCTGGGGATGATGAAATTCTATTTTTGGCTGTTCATGGCAAACGACAATAGCTTGAAAATTAGGAGAGGTTTGATTGCAAATTGATTTGATGCATCTTTCAAATAATTGGATGACACGCTCCCAGGAATTGGAAACTTGCGGACTTTTAAGTGGGATAACAAAAACAAGCATTTTATTACCTTATAGAAGACCTGACTTTTCACGGCATCTGGAAAACCTCTCTTCTATTTCTCTCTCCTAAAAGGAGAGAGACTTTGAATTTCTGTTATAAAACAATACAGTTCAGTTAAGGCTAAAACTCTTTGCCAAAGTCAATTTTTTAACGAACCGCAATCGCGTAGCGTCTCCCCCTGGGAGAAGGACGCAAAGGACGCAAAGAAAGAGAAGAAAGAGAACAAAGAAATGCTTAACTGAACTGTATTGTGTTATAAAAGAGACTATTTATATACTAGGACTTACGCAAAAACCCTCTCAAACTCTCATTTCTCCCTGAACTCTGTGTCCTCTGTGGTTCGTTTGACCTTACCTGTGCGTAAGTCCTATATACTTAAAAGTGCAAATACTAAATTTTCCGCAGATGACCAAGGTTGGTTAATTTGCAGAAGCTACAAGAGGACTTTTTAAACATTCTCTAAGAGCAAGCTCCTCGCTTGCTCTGATGTCGCTCATGTGATTAGGAAAGGCTATATGTGTTGCTGGACTTGCGAAACTAATTCATTTGTCCAGTGGTTGGCAAGGTCGCCATTGGCAGCTTCTACCATCACCCTGATGACTGGTTCTGTGCCGGAAGCGCGAACCAAAATTCTGCCGGAATCACCCATTGCAGCTTCAGCAAGAGCGATCGCTTGTTGCAGAGGTTGACAATCTTGCCATCCTAAACGGCGATCGCGATCGATTACTCGCACGTTCCGCAATAATTGCGGATAGGTCTGGAAGCTTTGATCTACTAATTCGCGAAGAGAAACACCCGCCTCTTTCACCAAAGCTGCTATATGTAATGCTGTTAACAAGCCATCTCCAGTCACAGCATAATGACGGCAAAGAATATGACCTGACTGTTCGCCGCCTAGCATTCCCCCAGTCCGCAACATTTCGGCTTGCACATATTGGTCGCCGACTGCGGTACGAATTAACTTACCACCTTGTTGTTGCCAAGCTTTCTCAAAGCCTAAGTTGGCCATGACTGTAGATACAATCAGGTTGTCTGGCAATTGTTGGTTTTGTTGTAAGTGTCGTCCCCACAGGTAGAGAATGTAATCGCCGTTAACTTGCCTTCCTGTATTGTCTACTGCTAAGACGCGATCGGCATCGCCATCAAAGGCAAAGCCGATGTCGGCGTTGTGTTCTTGTACTGTCGCTGCCAGAATATCTAAATGAGTGGAACCGCAGTTAACATTAATGCGATCGCCATCTGCTTCATTATGCAAGCAGATTACTTCTGCCCCCATTTGGGTAAATAGTGATGGTGCTAACCCAACTGCTGCTCCCCATGCCAAGTCTAAAACAATCTTCATTCCCTGAAGATTTAGAGCAGTGTTTAACGGTTTTTTCAACGCCTCACTATAATGCCCCACTAACTCCAAACGTGAGTAATGCCGTCCGCAATTACTGACTTTAGTAATAGGTGATATCTTGCCACGTAGTCCGGCTTCTATTTCTGCCTGCAATATTTGCGGTAACTTCCCACCATTGCCACCAAAAACCTTAATTCCATTGTCTTCTGGGGGATTGTGGCTGGCAGAAATCATCACTCCGCCGATGGCATCACTGATGCTGGTGAGATAGGCAATGCCAGGAGTGGGGCATAATCCCAAATACCAAACCTCTAATCCTGCTGCTGTTAACCCTGCACTCAAAGCCATTGCCAGCATATCGCTCGAGTTTCTGGAGTCCTGTCCGAGAATGACTGGCCCGACTTGAGTAGCATGGTTACGTAAAACAATCCCCGTCCAAAAACCAACTTGTAATGCTAGGGGCGCACTCAGTAATTCTCCCACTCGTCCGCGAATCCCATCTGTGCCAAATAAGGGATTTGCTGGTAGCGGGATTAAATTCAGCCCAAAACTGCTCTCAATCTCTTTGCCCAATCCCTCTGTTTCCGAAGCAGAACCCCCCGATATGCCCAGTGCCAGAGTTATAGATGAAACCATACGTTTAAACACTCCATACAATCACACTGAAAAATAGCACTTAAGACTTTATTCAGCAATTTAGTCATGCTTTTTCTTTTTAAAAATTCATTCTAGATTAAGATGATCTTAAGTAATAATACTGAAATATTCCCTCTGTTTTTGTAAATCTTTGATGAAATCACTATTCCTTTTTACGTTATCAGTAAAGTCTCCACATTTTGCCTATTTCAAACTCAGAGACTTTACTCTGTGCGATCATCTTATCCTGTTGCGCTTACTTGTCCATGTTCTCAACAGCAGCAAGCCGGACAGCTTCTACCTCAACATTCAGTTGTTGAGCAATCTGTTCTATACTCATTCCTGTTTTTAGTAACAGTGGCACAGCTGCTTTCAATATTTCTTCTCGTCCCTCAGCTTTCGCTTCCCGATAAACCCTTGTTTGCTCTAAAGTCAGTCCCAACACGGCTTCCACTTCCTCTCTACTCAAAAACGAAAACTTGTAAACAGCGATCGTGGTCACAATATTAAAATTATAGACAGTGGAGAACGCAAGGAGTGGTTGCCTTATCACGAGGAAAAGTCAGATTTAGGAAGATATTTTCAAAAGTTTTCTTCTCCAAAAATTACAGCTAACATTGCATATCGTATTGGGAAAAAAATGTCTTAAATTAGAGGCGGTTCTTATTTTTTGCTTAATCGCTCACTGTGTACGAGCTAATAATCGTTAATTTAGGTATTTGTATGTGATCAAAGACTACTTTGTCCACACAACAAATTTGATTTATCAATGCTTTCAGCCCTTAAAAAGCCCCGACATAATACCGAGGGCTTTTTCCATTAGCTTTCGAGCGTCTGCTACAAGGGGCTTGTTATGCCGCAGCAAGTACTACTTCACACACTGCGTTTAGCCAAAACCCAAAACCACGTTTCTTAAATCGCCATTACTTCTAAACTTCTCACACAACCTCCATAATTGTAGGCAAATTGTATGATTCAACTGGATAGTTGGTGATGAACAGTTCCTTGCCTTTGTCAGCATAAGGTTGTTTGTAGTTGTTCATCCCGTATTGCAACTCCCATTCATAAATGTAGGCAAAAGAAAAGTGATGCCGCACTTGTTCACAGTTATCGTAAGTGATCAACCATTTGTGTGAACACTCCGACATCAGTTTGGCAAAGCGAGAATGGTCAAAACAGGTGTGCAAATCACCTTTCTTGCCATAAAGCTTAGATTTAGTCTTGCTGAGATAAGGTGGATCTAGAAAGATAAATACATCTTCTCCCGGTTCGGTAAGTAGGGTGCTGTAGTCGAAGTTACTCACACGGCTATTAACAAAGCAACCATTCAAAGCCGCTAGTCGCTCAATCGAAGAGTCTGTAAACCGACCTTTGAAGGAAGCACTACTATAACCGCCACTCTCAATGGTTCCTGAAAAGCTGATCCGGTTAAGAACAAAGAACCGCACACCCCGCTCTAGTGGACTCATGGTACTAGTATCTGCGGCTGCGAGAGATTTAAACAAGGCACGTCCATCTGTTGTCTGATTTTTTACTTTCCAGACTGACTCAACTAGCTCTGGTAGATTGGTTTTGACTTGATACCAGAAGTAGTACAGTTCAAGGTTTAGATCATTGACCCAGCAAGGCATACTGGGGTACTTCTGTAAAACATGAAAAAATACAGAACCACCGCCGACAAAAGGTTCACGGAATTCCTTAAATGTAGGAGGTAGATAGTGAGCAATCTGAGGAATTGCCTTTTGCTTACCGCCGGGATAACGTAATGGACTTTTAAACATAAGGAATTATCGTAGCAGTAAGCGGATTTTTTATACCAATTCTCTATAAACTTGCACTTAATGATTATCCCTTTCTTTCTTGGCGTTCTTCTCTAACGAGACGCACTCGCGTTTGCGGTTCGTCATTAAAAAATTTAGTGCATCTTCATGAAGAATTGGTATTAGTGCCTTAGTATCAAATTTTAAACAGCGCGATCGCATTCATGCAGTACCAATGTACTACATACTGTGGCATACTCAAAGGGAATTGATCAAATTAGTAACAGTAATCAGCAGTCTTATTGCTGTGTAAAAAACTACCAAATCATCGCAGCTTAAAAATTTTTAATATAAATTCTCATCAAATAGTTTTAAGGTAGCGTTTTAATGGCTTTTTTAGCCGTTAGTGAATTAAAACTCCGGCAGTTAACTTTTTAAAGTTGAGAAATTTAGCATGAGCAGCAATTTAGCAACCAAATTACGTGTAGGCACTAAAAAAGCCCACACAATGGCAGAAAATGTAGGTTTTGTCAAGTGTTTTTTAAAAGGAGTAGTCGAGAAAAACTCTTACCGGAAACTAGTTGCTAACTTCTACTTCGTCTACTCAGCGATGGAAGAAGAAATGGAAAAGCATAGCCAGCACCCAATAGTTTCTAAAATTAACTTTCCCCAGTTAAACCGCAAGTATACCTTAGAGCAAGACCTGAGTTATTACTTTGGTCTCAATTGGAGAGAGCAAATCAAACTATCTCCCGCAGGTGAAGCTTATGTAAAGCGCATTCGGGAAATATCTCAAACAGAACCAGAACTCTTAATCGCCCATTCCTATACCCGTTACCTGGGTGACTTATCCGGGGGACAAATTCTCAAAAACATTGCTGTAACAGCGATGAATTTGTCTGATGGGCAAGGAACAGCCTTTTATGAGTTTCCAGAGATTCCTGATGAGAAGGGATTCAAAGCCAAGTATCGTCAAATTTTGGATGAATTACCCCTTGATGATGCTACAACCGATCGCATAGTTGATGAAGCTAACGCCGCCTTTGGCACGAACATGAAGATGTTCCAGGAATTGGAAGGCAATTTGATCAAGGCGATCGGTGTCATGTTGTACAACAGCCTTACACGGCGTCGTACACGCGGTAGTACTGAACTCGTCACTGCTGAGTAACTGTATTGAGATTGCGGAGTATGGTGTGTGGAGTCATAAATCCAGACAGCCTGATGAAGGATAATTCATAGCTGTTTCGGAGGAAAGAGCTAAAAACGCTCAAAATATTTAGGGGTAATAGCCTTGTGACTGCTTTTTATTGGTGAAAGCAAGCATGGGGAGATTGCCCCTCAATTATTTTTAAAATTGGTATAGTTCCAAATCTCATAGTCAAATATAGTCAGACGTTTGAAATTTAGGTTTAAGCTACCCCAAATTCAGGATGGACATCCTTGGATATTGGGATTAGTGGCCTTGGATGTACTACCAGACATCCCCTATCCCTTGACGGGATTACTTTTTTTATTGATTAAGGTCTTCTTAATCAGTCTGAGGTAGCTTCTTACTGCTCTCAGTAGAGATTATAGCCATTTATTGGCTATATCTGAATAGATTTTGTTTAAAGTTTTCTAATACTCCATCGACCCTGGCTTTGGGATTGGGAGATTGGGGCGATCGCCCTTAGTACAACATTTCATAAATTCGTAGCGAATTCTCTTTGCGTTCCTACCCTACGGGAAGGCGAAGCGCCTATGCGCTTCCCTTTGCGCCCCTACCCTGCGGGAAGGCGTTCGCGTAGCGTCTCGTAGAGAAGCGCCTATGCGTTTAAATTTCAACCCTCAATTCGCCACGATTTTATGCTGCATCTGTACTTAGAGTAAATGGCTGAAAAGTAACTTATGAAGTACGTACGAATTTACCTCAAGGTCGAAAAGCTCGTGTGTTGTTTTGCATTTATGACGGAAAAACGAAAAAATAATAATAACTGAAAATCCTTCACTTGACAAAAATATGACTATTTCCCAATTATTTAACGTTGCCAATCTTTTTGTATTGCCATTTTGGGCGTTGATGATTTTATTGCCAAATTGGAAAGTGACACGGCAGATTATGTCATCATACTTACCTTTTATGCTGTTGGCTGGGGCGTATTTGTATTTGTTTATCAACAGCATTACGCCAGAAAATGCCCAAGCTTTATCCAATCCCCAACTAGCTGATATTGCGCGATTTTTTGCAGATGAAACAGCTGCTGCAACGGGTTGGATTCATTTTTTAGTGATGGATTTATTCGTCGGTCGCTGGATTTATTGGGAAGGGCAAAAAACGGGTATTTGGACAATTCATTCTCTGGCTTTGTCTTTGTTTGCTGGGCCTTTAGGGTTACTGTCTCACATCTTGACTGACTGGATTGCTAAGACATTTTTCCCGAAGTTTCAGCAGAATGAAACGGCGACGGTAGCAGAACAAGAAGTATCATCAACTGGCACATAATATAGTGGTTCTCAATTGCATGGAATCACAGACCACTCATCAGGGCACAGCATTGCTCATTGAGATCTTAAAAACGGGATAAATAGGACGAAAAGCCCCCCTTAAAAAAGGGGGGATCTCCGAGAACCAAACATACTAACCGAAGCGTATTGCCCTTACTCCCATTAATTACCTAATTTGAAAATCATTAAGCGTTATCGTGTCTATAGTCGGCATCTAACCAACAGCGTGGTAAAACTTCACCTGAAGGAAAAACAAGATTTTCTTTTTTAAAAGTATCAGCTTGTTGTTCTTCTTGACCTTCTTGGTCTTTTGCATGAACAACATCACTATTAGGGTCAAGTAATTCCTGAATTTCAACGATTTTTACCAATTCACCACTATCTTTGACTTGTAAAAGCATAGAAATTGCCTCAATAAGTTTCCATGAAAATTCAGAGCGAGTCTTAATATAAACTCGGTCACATCTAAACTGATTTAGATCGTCGATATTCCTTAATTTTTAAAGGAAAATTTTACCAAATATGGACACATATAGCGCTTCTCGAATGAAAGCAATACACTTTGACCTCTCTCCAAACCTCTCTCCTAAAAGGAGAGAGGCTTTGAGGCTTACTCCCCTTCCCTCCAAGGGTTGGGGGTGGGGGTTAGGTCTGTATTTCACACAATTGAGAACCGCTATAAATTAGACGAGATTCATCTATGTCTATCTGTATTTGTATTTTTAGAAAATTGACATAGTAAACACATTCCCAATTCAGCATCTTGAGTGAGGGAATGCTAACCGATAAAATTGTCTAATTCAAATAATCTTAGTTTTAGCGATTAGATTTCGCGTTGATATTTTTCCAGAATATCTACTAAGGTGACTTGGCATTGCAGTGGTAGTAAATCGATTAAAGGAACTTCACGTCTACCGCCGCCAATTTTTATTGGAATCGATGCCAAGACTTGTAAAACTCGGTCTTCATTTACAGCGTTGGAAGTAATTAAGGGATACAGTTGTTCGGCAACAAGAGTATGGAGTTTGGCATTAGATAAATAAAGATGCCATTTGGCAACGTCTATGTAGACGTTTTCGCCAATTTCGGCTGCTAGGGCTTCCAGTAGTTCTGTGGTGTTAGTCTTAGCCATAAAAATAACCCTACATTCAGAAAGAGTGCGAAATCTCAGGCTTTTTTACATTATCACTTAATTAACAGGCTGATTCCACTACCACAGGTTACAATCGCCCCAGCATCAGGAGTCAGTCTTCAGGTGGATTTGGGTGGAGTTTCGGTGTAGTTGGCGATCGCAGCAATATAAATTAGATGCACCAACACTAATATTGTCCAACTTGCAGTGAACCAGGGCAGCCACTCCCAGGTAGTGCCTTTTAAGATGTGGAAAAACCACAACCCAGAGTTAATAGTAGCAGCGATCGCCACATGGACGGCAAAATTCATCCGGTCATCGATCTTGCGGTAATCAGGGTCTTTGCGATCGGGTTTGCGAGGCCAACGAGGAGGCATAAATATTTGTTACAGATTTCAATACACCCTATTCATTCTAAGGTTTTTGTGGCAGCCGTTACTATTAGACTGCGAGAACTAAGTACAGATGCAGCGTAAAATCGTGGCGAATTGAGGGTTGAAATTTAAACGCATAGGCGCTTCGCCTTCCCGCAGGGTAGGGGCGCAAAGGGAAGCGCAAAGGTTCGCAGAGAATTCGCTACGAATTAATGAAACGCTGTACTAAGTAAGTTAGCGCGAAAAAATTGAGGTAGCAACTTTAAACCTTTGGGGGCGTTATAAGTGAATTGATGCACCACTATGTGCAAGAATGATAAACAGCATTGGCTGAGAGGAAAACTGCAAAGAAGTTGGCGAATCTACCTATTTTGTCGAATAGTTGGGGTAGGTTGGTAAGTTGAGTTGGATCTCAGTTGACTAATCATGAAGAATGTACCCAGAGTTAAGGCTATAGATAGGACTGCGATCGCTAAAGAGTTAGTCTTCCAAAAGCTTAGTTTCCCTTGTGTATAAGCGGTGTTGGCTATATTCACTTCCCGCCTAGCTTCTTCTAAAATTGATTGGAGAGCATTTATTTGTTGATCTTCTAGTTCTGCATATCTATCTTGTCTAAAAGCATTTTCTAGAATTTTTATCTTTTCCTCAGAAGATAATTGAGAAAGTTCTCTGGTGACAATTTCATAGGGATTAGTTTGCTTTACAGGTTGTGACGATGGAATTTGAGAGTTTGGTTGAAAATTTTGTTGATAAAATTTCTCCAGTTTTTCATGTTTGACAGGTTGTGAGGATTGATTTGGCTGAATTGGTGGTTGAATCGGAGTATCTTGTCGAATTTCTTTTTTGGTAAAACTGTAGACGTTGTTTTGCGTTCCAGGTTTTGATGATTGGTTTTGAGGTGTTTGTGGTTGAGTTGGGATACGCTGATTGTTACCTATTTCATTTGTCTTCAATGACCATTTATACTCACTATCTTGGACAACCATATTCTTTAATGAAGAATATAAGTAATGGTTGACTTCTCGTCTTTCAACTCCCAGCATATTAGCAATTTTTACTGCCTTTATGGGAGTTCCACGTTTTAATATTTCAACAATTTTAGATTCCAGACTATCCATATTAGCCACCAATTTTAACTTTATAGAATAAAGTCAGACAGTACCCTCTGCAAAACTGTCGATAATCTTTAGCATTGTTTTGTCACCTAAGCCTTTGATACGATTAACGGCATCGCTAAAGGATAAATATTTACCATTTGCTTCTCGTTCACTGAATATTTTTTCGATTATTTGAGATTTGACATTAATCCGGCTCAATTTATGAGTCAGTTTAGTTAGATTCCAAGTATTAAGTGCTTCTAATGGTTCAATTGGTTTTGGAAGTCTATTTTCCAGTTCCTTTGGAAGTCTATTTTCCAGTTCCTTTAGTTGGTTATAAATATTTTCAATTTGACCATTCAACTTCTCTTCCAATCCATTAGTGCGTTTTTCAGAACGTGATTCTTGGTCTTTCATGCGAGATTCTATCTTGATGAAACGGGGTTCAATACCATCTGAACTAACAGATACATTGTTGGCAATAGGATCTTTTGATTTTCTAAAAAATTTAACTTGCTTAGTTAAAGTTTCCTCATTTTCCGACTCAATTATAAATACTCCAATCATCTCTCCTTTACGAATATCTATTTCTCTAGCTCTAGCCGCAGCATAATACTCAAAGTCTCCATCTACTACTTCAAAAGATTGCAAACTTGTTCTGCGGACTACAATAGGGTTAATAACCCCTTCAGATTCTAAAATTAACTGAGCAGCTTGTTCTATATCATCATCTGCAAAATTTGAACGAGGCTTGCTGGGGGTAATTTTTTTGACAGCAACAAGTGATGTGGACAATTTCATTAAGTTAGCCCTATTTTTTGTAAAACTTCTATTGCTAGTAACTCAAATTCTTGTGCAGCAATTGAATCTGGCTTAAAATCAAGTACAGAAACGGGATCAGCTATCTCGATATCTCCTATCATCAGAGATTTTTCAGCACATTTTGCTAGATCCTCTCTATCGTAAATTACTGTATCCATGACTTGAAGATCATACCGTTTTGGAATTGCTTCTAATCTTTTAGGTAAAGTATGTCTCACAAATTGATTATTAGTAGATATCTTACAAGCAAGGATACCTAAAGTTTCAATAGGAGGTTTTCTTATTTGTCTTCTAAATGTATTGATACCTTTGATAAACTCTTTAACATTTGTTAATCCTTGGTTTGCAAAAGGTTTTAGATCAGACGGAATAATAAGATAGTCGGAGGTAATCAAAGCAATTCTCGCATACAGATTAAGTGATGGTGGAGTATCTATAAGGACAACATCATATTTATCTTTTACAAATTCTAACTTATCAATAAGTACCAGTCTACTACCCTCAAAAGCATTTAAATCAATTTCATTTCTCATCAAATCGATGTGCGCAGGAACAACATCAATTTCAGGATTACAGAAATTAGATTTTCTGGCTACTTCCGAAATAGGATAAAGTTCTTCAGATTGCAATATTTGAAGAAGGTTAGAATCCTTGATATCATCAAATTCTTCATCATCAAATTTGACTAAGCCTGTGGCAAAGGTAGTGTTAGCTTGACTATCAAAATCAATTACTAAAACTCTTTTACCCTTTTTTCGGATAGCAGCAGCCAGATTAACTACTGTAGTTGTCTTACCAACGCCGCCTTTGTTGTGATAGATTGCGATTATCTTCATTGAATTTTCTTTCTGAGTTTCTATAATTGAATTATTTCCATTTACTGGAATTTCCAAATTATTCTTAAACTGCCTACTTTTGAAACTATCCCTAGCAATTAAACCTTTAATTTCCTCTATTCTTGCTTCAACTTCCTTGCCAGAACATTGAAATACTAGCTGAATATCATATTGCAATTTTTGATAAATTCTGATTTCTTTGCCATTAGTCAGCAATCCATATTTGATATGCAAACTGGTTAAATAATGCCTGAGTCGGATAACATGATTATTTAAGTTTTGTTTGGGATGCTTTGCCTCCATGACGACACTCAACGGCGAATTGGCATCTAAAACAAAGGGAATCACTTGTGCGGCAAATGCTAAGAAATCTAAGCGGATACTACCAACGGCAACTTCTTGATGCCAGGTGTCAGGAGTATAACCTAGCTGCGGTAGCAAATATTGCACTATGAGTTTGCTTTCAACTTCGCTTTCGTTACGGCACAGCTCAGGATTAAAAGGCAATATTTTTTTACCTCTAAATAATTCTTGGATTTGAAACAAAACCTGATATTTGCTAGATTATGGCATAGTCTTTCTTATTAGGTGTGATATAAATCACTTAAAAAAAGCTAAAAAATCATCATAAAGTTAGTAGTTGTGCTGTTAAAGTACCAATTTTGAAAGCTAGGGCGTATTTTCAAAGTCTTATATCCCACTTAAAAAGTGGGCTTTAGGATAATTTATTTCTTGGAGTTGCCTTATGTCTCCCCTCTCTTAAACATCTACCGTGTATACACAAGTCGGCAGACCTCTCCCCAAACCCCTCTCCGAAGCGGAGAGGGGCTTTGAAGATTGACTCTCCTTCTGTTGAAGGGTTGGGGCTGTTCTTGTTAGGGCTGAGAGCGCTTTGAGCAAAATCAGGACTTACGCAAAAACTCTCTGCAACTCTTATTTCTTGGCGTACTTGGCGTACTTCTCCCTTGGCGCTAGCCTCTCCCTTTGGGAGAAGGGGAGACGCTACGCGATGGCGGTTCGTTTTTTCATGATTTTGCGTAAGTCCTAAAAATAAGTCACTTGTGTATACACCGTAGCTCCCAAACATGGGATTCGGGGAACTAGAATTATTTCTCCCCTCTCTCAAACATGGGAGAGGGGCTGGGGGGTGAGGGAAAAGAATGTAGAGACGTAGCAGTGCTACGTCTCTACAAGGGTTCTGGGTAACGCATATTTAATTTCACCAGATGTCTATTTTGCTTTTCTAATCCCAGTTATTTGAAAAATTAACTCTGCTGCTTTATTCATTAACGAAGTGTTAATCTCAAGTTGATAATTCCCCTGTTTTAAAACCTCTGTCACAACTTGACTGAAATCTGCATTACCTTTTCTCGCACCCAAGCCATTAATTGCACATTCAATTTGCCTCACACCACAACTTAAAGCAATGAGTGAATTATCTACCGCCATACCCAAATCATCATGACAATGTACTGAAACGACAGCTTCATTAATATTGGGTACTCGATTAAAAATCATTTGCAGAAGTTGCGAAAACTCTTGTGGCGATGCCAAACCTAAGCTATCAGGAATACTAACAGTAGTAGCACCACTCTTGATTGCAGTTTCAATAGATTTACACAAAAAATCAGGCTCACTTCTGGGAGCGTCAAAAGCACTCCATTCTACATCATCACAGGAATTGCGTGCTAGAGATACACTATCTTTGATTGTTGCTAATACTTCTTCTTTGCTTAATTTAGATTGATTTTTCAGATTTACGGGAGTATAAGTGTGAATTCTACCTCTTATCGCTGGTTTAATTGCTTCAGCAAGAGTGATGATTTCATTGAGATTGGAACTTGCTAGACCACAAATAATAGAATTTTTAACTATTCTAGAAATATTAAAGACTTCATCAAAATCTTTTTGAGAACTTGCTGGATAACCAACTTCAATAATATCTACTCCCATTTCTTCGAGCAATTGGGAGATGGTAATTTTTGCTTGCAGATTCATCTTGACACCAGGCGTAAGTTCTCCATCACGCATGGTGGTATCAAAAATAATTACTTTATTATGATTTTGTGACATATTGGCTAGACAAAGCGATCGCTTAGAGGTTGTTTGAAAAGTCTAATTTATTACTCGCCGGGCGACTAGAAGTCGCGGCTACACAAACAAAACCTGCCTACGCAGGTTAAAAACCTTAATTTTTCGTTAGTCCACCAAGGTGGACTTCCTTTGTGTAGTAGCGAATTATATTCGCCTAATACTTTTCAAACATCCTCTTAGAGCAAATACAATCTTAAGGAATATCCTCACTTAAGAAAACTGTCTCTAAATCCTGATAACCACTGAGAATACGTGCAACCTCCACACCGTCAACAATGGGACGATAAAATATCAAGTAATCTTTTACTGGGAAACTCCGTAAACCTCTGGCAAAATTATCGCAACTTTGCCCCATGTTAGGAAAATTAGCCAACAGTTTACACTGCTGGATAATTTTTTTGTTGAGTCTTCGAGCTGCACCAGGATTAAAGCGGGTAATATAGCTGCTAATTTCTTTCAAATCTAATCTAGCTGAAGGCGCTAAAATACACCTACTCATTATTTAGCCGCCTCTGCTTGTTGCATTTGAGCTTCAGCGCGTCGGATATCTTCCTCTATTTCTGCAAATACCTCTTCACCATCTATTCCTTCACCACGTTCGAGTTCTTCAATACCAACTTGGATTTTAGCTTTCAATTCTGCTAGGCGCTGCTCTCGAATGCGATCGCGTTCATCTAGCAATCTCAGTGCTTCACCCATCACCTCACTCACTGAGTGGTATCGACCGCTATTAACTTTATCCTTAACCAACTGCTCTAGTTCTGGGGTCAAAGATATGTTCACAACTATTACCTCATTCCATTTACTCTATATGCTAACTGAAAAGGGTTGGTTCAAGGTTAATTCGGCGATGTTTGAGCTTCTTGATAAATTATTTCTTGAAACTGGATCATATCTTTTTGTGGATCGGCGTGGCTAACTTTCACCAATATCTGTTCGCCTAAGTTTACAGAACGTTTGAAAGTCATTGGTAACTGCAAGCCCAAATCTTCTAACAAAATTAGGGCCAAGTTGCTGTCTTCGCGCAGCCACATCAACACTGTTACATCCCAAGTTTCCTCTGGATGACGGCGTAAATACTCTAGAGCATAATATCTATTAGTTTGCCGTTCCACCATTGTCACCTCTTGGGTAATGCTGGTGACAGTCATCATCACTTCTTTAAGTTGTTCTGCGGAAAATGGCAGAACTTCACCGCGCAAATGAGCTTTCAGTTGGAAGTGGGTAAGCAAGTCACTGTAGCGGCGGATGGGGGAGGTTGCTTGGGTGTAAGTATCCAAACCCAAGCCAGCATGACGCAAAGGCGTAATGCTCATTTCACTCTTGGGCATACAACGACGCATGGCGCAAGCGCGGACGAATCCAGCCGGAAGTAGGAGCAATTCTTCATCTGGAGGTAATTCTGGTTGTGGCTGACCGCGAAAGGGCAAAGGTATGTTATGAGCTTTACCATAACGAGCCGCAACTTCACCGGCAAGAATCATCATTTCTGCTACGACTTGCCGTGATGGGGAATCGTCCAAAATATCAATGTTGATCTCGTCACCTTTGACTTTGATCGTCGCTTCGGGCATAGTGATGCTAATTGCCCCTTGAGCGTAACGCCAAGCTTTGCGGCGCTGTGCCCAGGTAGCGATCGCCGCAATTTCCGGTTCTGCTTGTACCCGTAATTGCAGCATTTCATCGACATCTTCGTAGGTGAGGCGATAAGTCGGCTTAATCAAGCTGGTATGAATGCTGTAATCTTCTACTACCCCATCTGTACCTAAAACAATCCCGAAACTGAGGGCGCAACAAACCCGTCCCTGGATCAGACTCATTGGCCCAGTTGCCAATACCTCTGGGAACATGGGAATCATCCCCGTAGGTAAATAGACTGTACTACCCCGCTTTCTGGCTTCCAAATCTAATTCATCTTCCGGTACTAACCATCGAGTGGGATCGGCGATATGCACCCACAGGCGTTCCCGTCCATTGGGGAGTACTTCCCAACTTAGACCATCGTCGATCTCTGTGGTAGTTTCATCATCAATGGTGTAAACCTTCAGGTGAGTCAGATCAAGGCGGTTTGTATCTGAGTCAATGGGCGGGAAATCCAAACGCTGTTGCGCCACTTCTAATACCTTTTGAAGAAATTGAATCGGAATTGAAGAACGACGCAGGAACAAGTTTTCATAAGGACTCCAGCAACCCAAATCTACCAATAGTTGAAAGGCTCCTTGGGGTGTTGTGGGTCGTCCCAGCAAGGTCATTGTTTCTAATACTGGAGCGCTGGGCGGATAAGCGCGAGCCAAGGAGTCATAATTTACCCCCGTCCGCACCGTGTCAGCAAGTAGGGCTGCGTATTTTTCTAGTCCTTCTAAGCGCTGGCGATCGTGGCGCCCCCACTCGACTGCTTCACCTTTGAGGGCCTGCTCTACACGAGTTAAAAATTCCTGCTGTCCTTTAGCTTTTAGTACCTCTACTTCCAGTTGGTGCTTGCGTTCTGCGACTTGAGGAGCAGTCCGAGGCTCGTAAGCATCTCCTTTTTGCTTGAAATAGAGTTTGTCGTCTGATAACAAGCAATAGGCAGCGTAACAAGCAGGCGGGTCTGATTGCGAAAATAGCAGATTTGCCATTTGCTCTGGGGTGAAAGTTTCCCCATCTTCAACCAGTAATTCCCAAGCTACTTCCAAGGCAGATGGGTCTAAATAGGGCTTGACCTCCTCCAAAAAGCTGGCAATCTCAGAGGATTTGTAAGTCTGTCCGGTAACTGTATAGGTTGTTTGTCTAGGCGCGAGGCTGTAGGATTGACCACGTTCGTCTATCACAAACCAGCGGGTTTTACCGTCTGGACGTTCTACGATGCCCAGACGGCGATCGCCTTGAACCCTAAATTCAACTAGCGTCCCCTTCTCCACAACTCTCGCACTTTAATTTGGTAAACAGTTTAAATTAGTTAGGAGTGAGGAGTTAGGAGTGAGGAGTTAATTGATGACTCATAACTCATAACTCATAACTTTAAATTAGTTAGGAGTGAGGAGTTAACTCATAACTCATAACTCATAACTCATAACTCATAACTCATAACTATTTTTAGCCTTCCGCATTGATAAATGGCAACAAAGCCACAATCCGCGATCGCTTAATTGCTAATGTCAACTCTCGCTGTTGCTGAGATGTCAGCCCAGTAATCCGACGTGGCAGTATTTTACCCCGCTCGGTGACAAACTTACGCAATAAATCAACATCTTTATAATCGATTGGTTCTCCTGGCTTGATCGGAGAAAGCCGACGACGGAAATAACTCATCTCTACTTAATTTCCTTGTGAACGGTATGTTTGTTGCAGTGGGTGCAGAACTTTTTCAGTTCTAGCCGGTTAGTGGTGTTGCGGCGATTCTTGGTACTGGTATAGCGTGAAACACCAGCCGAACGCTTGTCTGAATTTGTCCGACACTCGGTACACTCTAGTGTCACGATAATGCGGGCACCTTTACTTTTAGCCATAATCTTACAAACAGTGAAGCCTGAAGAGAATTAACACAAATGATTATCTTCTCACATTTCGCCGCATATTTTCAACTAATCTTTTAATTTTTATATCGAGGGAGTAGCCACGACGCGACGAAACGATGAAAGTTCCACAATAGCGATCGTGTAAAGCCTGGTGCATCTGGGTATCAGAGAAGGCAGTGCCACAATCAATAGCTAGGGGAAGTACTAGGAGTATAGCAGTGGGATTGGCTCTAATATTGCTCAGGGCAATTGACACGAAAAGGGCACCCAAGCCAATAATCACCTCTCGCTTCACCAGTGAGAGCAAATCTGGAATTCTGCCTATTACTTGCCCATCTTCCACTGACAATACCTTTAAATCGAACGCCCAACGCCCTAAACTTTGCCCTTGATTGTTATATACCAGCAGCACCCGCAAAACTAGCCAAAATATCACAAAAACTAGGATTTGTACCAATTGAATCCCGATATCTCCGCCTCCCAGTAGGGAACTGACTAACCAGACAGCAAGGAAATCAAGTCCTAATGCCATACTTCGCCGCCCAATCTCAGCCTTGGGATAGTGTTTTTGGGGAAGTCGTTCGATAGTCATACAAAATAGGTATTTTTATTTAAGTAGGTCGGCGCAATAAAAGCTAACTGGCTAAGGCTGTCATTTGTCCTTTGTCATTTGTCATTTGTCCTTTGTCATTGGTCATTAGTAAGGGTTTTAAGCCTATTTTATGTTTCGTAACATACTTTGGTTTTTTCGCACAAACTTATTTAGGGGTTGGGAAATAGCGATCGCTCCTGTTTTTTATATTAGGGACTTCCAAATAAAAAAATACTCAACTGCTGATTGTGGGGCGCTCGTGTCGCCCACCCCACAAGATTGGGTGATTTCTAACTAGGATACAAAATCCGCGTTACTTTACGATATAAAGAAAAAAGTTGGAGGCGATCGCGATGTTATCAGTCAGCGATGCAGAAGCAATTATTTTAAATTTGGTGCAACCGTTGGATGATCAACGGGATACAGAAGTTGTAGATTTATTAGCAGCCGATAGTCGCATTTTGGCTAGGCCGATCACCAGTTCACTAGATTTTCCCCATTGGGATAATTCGGCAATGGATGGTTATGCAGCTCGCTACGAAGATGTGCAGCACTCTAGCACTGAAAAACCAGCCGTTTTAGAAATTGTTGAAGAGATTCCGGCTGGCTACCAGCCCAAGTCTACCATTCAAACAGGGCAAGCAGCAAGGATTTTTACAGGTGCGGTACTTCCAGCAGGTGCGGATACTATAGTCATGCAAGAGAAGACACGCCAAGAAGACAAGCGGGTATTTATCCTGGATGCGCCAAAACCGCAAGAATTTGTCAGACACAAAGCAGCTTTTTACCAAGCTGGAACACAACTACTACCAGCAGGAATTAAGTTAAATGCCCCAGAAATTGCCGTATTGGCAGCAGCACAATGTTCGCAATTACGTGTTTACCGCCGTCCGCGTGTGGCAATTTTTTCTACTGGTGATGAGTTATTAGCAATTGATCAACCGCTACAACCAGGGCAAATTGTGGATTCTAATCAGTATGCGATCGCCGCGTTGGTGAGACAAACTGGCGCAGAACCGTTAATTTTAGGTATTGTTAAGGATGATCCAGTTGCTCTGGAGATGTCTATTACCCACGCCATTGCGATCGCTGATTTAGTTATCTCTTCTGGTGGTGTCTCGGTGGGAGATTATGACTATGTTGACAAAATTCTAGAGTCACTACAAGCAAAAATCCACATTCGCGCTGTCCAAATTACTCCCGGAAAACCCCTCACCGTCGCCACTTTCCCAACTCAAAACTCAGCACTATACTTTGGTTTACCAGGAAATCCTGCTGCTGTGTTGGTGACATTTTGGCGGTTTGTCCTACCAGCAATCAAGAAACTTTCGGGAATTAGTGAAGGTTGGGGGCCAGTATTTTTGAAAGTGCGATCGCATGATGAATTGCGATCGCATGGTCAGCGCGAAACTTACCTTTGGGGTAAATTGCATTTAATTGATGGAGTTCACGAATTTCACAAAGCTGGTGGTAGTCATAGTTCCGGCAATTTAATTAATTTAGCTCAAACTAATGCTTTGGCTGTTCTACCGATAGGTAAAACATTAATTTCTCCACAAGAAGAGGTGCTAGTTTTGCAGCTTAGTAATGGGTAATGGGCAGGGCTATTTCATTCTCATCTAGCCCGCCTCAGAATGAATTCACCTCTCTTATAGCGAAAGTTGTCTAAGAGGATGTTTGAAAAGCCCTGGCACAGGTGCGGCTACACAAACAAAACCTGCCTACGCAGGTTAAAAACCAATACGCTTGGGTTAAGACTAAAACCCTTGTCCACTGGACAGTGTAGAGACGTTGCATTGCAACGTCTCTACAGGCCTATGGTTCTCCAGAAAATCCTTAACCCAAGCGTATTGCAATAAAAGTCAGTTTTTTTTACGAACCGCTAAGGACGCAAAGGGCGCAAAGAGAAGAAAGAAATGCTTAACTGAACTATATTGGGTTAAAAACCTTAATTTTTCCTTAGTCCACCAAGGTGGACTTCGTTTGTGTAGACCTGTAGAGACGTGTTAGCGTAGCGGGACGAAGTTCAATTTCGCGTCTCTACCAAGGATTTTGGGCTTAAGTGAAGCGTATTGGGTTATAGTCCGTTTTAACGGACTTTAGCTATGAGCCAGGAACTTCAGTTCCTGGTGGTTTATGTCTCAATACAGTTCACTTAAAATGTCTGCTCAAACGCTTCAATCAAGCTGTTAACTTCCTCAATGGTGTTGTAATGCACCATACTCACCCGAACTATTCCACCTTGGGATGCTAACCCCAGGTATTCAATCAGCCGTTTAGCATAAAAGTCTCCGTAGCGAATCCCAATGTAATGTTGGTCAATTTTTGTCGGAATGGTTGAGCTATTGATCCCATCGACGACAAAAGATATAGTTGGCACACGACATTGGCAATCAGCCTTTGATTGACCAATCACTCGCACATTCGACTTGCTGTTGAGGTAATTTAGTAGGCGATCGCTAATCTTTTCTTCATGTATGCTAATTAAATCAAACGCCTGCACCATCTGATTTCTCAAATCAGGTGCAGTTTCATTCCCATAGTGGAGTCGTGCTAATTCACTTAAATAATCACATAAACCTAACATTCCATAACTTAATTCAAAATTGACATTCCCTAGCTGAAATTTATAAGGTATATCTGTCTGTTCAATAAAATAATGATTAAGACTAGGCAATCTTAATAGATGTTCTTCTTTGCCATAAAGTAAAGCATGATGTGGCCCATAGACTTTATAAAAACTCAAAGCATAGAAATCAACATCTAAATCTTGCACATCAACTAATCTATGGGGTGCATAAGCTACACCATCCACACAAATCATCGCGTTGCGATCGTGTACAAAGGCAGCAATTTCTTTGATGGGGTTGATGGTTCCCAGAACATTAGAAGCATGAGTCAGGGCTACCAGTTTGGTGCGCTGACTCATCAGTGGTTCTAAATCTGCTAAATGAAGTTCCAAACTATCCCGACGAACTTGCCATACTTTAACCTTCATCCCTTGTTTTTCCAGAGCGAGCCAAGCACCAATATTGGCCTCATGGTCACAATTAGTCACAATAATCTCATCACCCGGCGTGAAGGTTTGACCCAGACAAATTGAGAGGACTTTCAACATCATTGTAGTAGATGGGCCCATGACCACTTCTTTAGAAGAATTAGCATTAATCAAAGTAGCCATTCCCCTTGTTGCTCTCGCCAATCTTTCTCCTGCAAGTTGGGAAACTGCATAAGAAGCTCCCAACTGGACATCAGAACTTAGGAGAAATTCGCTAATTCTATCTACTACTTTTTTCAGAGTTTGTGACCCGCCAGCATTATCAAAAAAAGCCCATTCCCCAGCGAGAGCGGGAAAATATTGGCGAACTTTATCAATATTCAGGAGCATAATATAAATCCTCTAGAGAATGTTCTTTACCCTAGCCTACCTTTTGGCAAGTTGCCCAGATAGCATCTACATCCTATTTTGGTATTTACAGCTGATTGTGCCAGCCTTCTTGCTCTGCAAGAATCTCTCTCAAGAGGGTATATTTTGGGACTCAAAGAGTATCTTACTAAGATATCTAACTTCCAGCAAGGGTTAATGTCTTGATTCTTCACAATTGTCGCTAATTTTATTTGATAAGTTTAAGATAGAGTCAAAGCAACTATTGTTTTAATTCTTAATTCCTTGATTAAAAATAAAGGAACGAGCTATGAACACTACAGTTAAATACGGCATCGAGGTTATTCAGGAAGAAGCGCTTGAACTTGTTAAAAGGGGACTTGTTAACCGTCAGCAGTCAATTTATACCCTTTGTAAATATATTCCTCATCATGACTGGGTTAATTTGGAGCTTGAGTTAGAAAAAAATGAATTTCTACTCAGAGATAGAATTATCGACCTACTCAATCATGAATCTTGGGAAGACGATTCAGGCTGCATCTAGAAGCTAAACCTCATTAGCAGAATCACACTAGACTCGTCCTAAAATTAAATTTTTCTAAAAATAGAAGTTGAAGAAGAATCCAGAAGCCAGAAGTCAGGAATCAGAATCAATTAGTGGGGGATTCAGACGGGAGCATCTCAATGAGTGTAAAAACACCCTTGCCCTGGCCAATGGAATTCGCGGCTACACAAACTTTCGTCCGCCTACGCAAACTCAAAGAATTTGAAACCCAGGTCGGTGGGTTTTGTCTGTATAGCCGTGATTTCTAATCGCCAGGTATATTTGCAAAGGTGAGATGCTCCCGTCCCAATACTGCGTAGGTTTTGAAAAATCGTAGGTTGGGTTGAGGCTCTGCGAAACCCAACAAAGCCCCCCAAATGTTGGGTTTCGTTCCTCAACCCAACCTACACGGGTTAAGGTTTTTGGGCTTAACCGAGCAGTATTGGCTCCTGTCCCGTTCGCGGAGTGTTTCCGTACGTAGGGTAGCCCTTACTACAAACTAAAAGCTTTTATTTTTTGTGACACTTGCGTAAGTCCTAAAAAATACTCAACTACTTCTTGTGGGGTGGGTAAGATGCCATTGGTGTCAACTTAAGTCAGGAAGCTCATTCCACAGTCATTTTACCCCACCCCTCAATCCCCTCCCCGTTCACGGGGCTACGGTGTACACACAAGTCCAATTACCCCCCTTAATCCCCCCGATAGATTGGGGGGAAACAAGAAATCCAGTTCCCTCCCCAATACATACGGGGAGGGTTAGGGTGGGGTAAAACCTTCGTTAATCAAACTTTTTCAGACTTGTGTGTACACCGTAGGTTCACGGGGAGGGGAGATTTTGTCACTAGACAAAAGCGGGGTGGGGTTGCCAGAGCATAATTAGTAATTGAGTAGACTTGGTATCTGACAATTCAGGTTATGTGGAAAAGTCTACCAAAAACCTAACCCCCTTCCCGATACGGGAAGGGGGAAATTCAAAGTCTCTCTCCTTTTAGGAGAGAGAAATAGAAGAGAGGTCTTCCAAATGCCGTGAAAAGTCAGACTTGGTATGAGGCCATTGCAAGGGTTTCACGTTAAGTTGACACCAATGGCAAGATACCTACCCCACCAATACTGCGTAGGTTTTGGAAAATCGTAGGTTGGGTTGAGACTCTGGGAAACCCAACAGAGCCCCCCAAATGTTGGGTTTCGTTCCTCAACCCAACCTACACGGGTTAAGGTTTTTGGGCAAAACCTACGCAGTATTGCCTACCCCACAAGATTGGGTAATTTATTTGTTGTCAGTCCCTTAGCTGTGATTTTAGGGTTTTGAACCTTTACTTTTTTGATAAAATTTTGTTTTTATAAATCTTAATTTTTACTATAGTGTTTACATACTTTTGGTGTAGGCGTAGCGCGTCCTAGACATCGCTACTCAACTACCATTAGCCCCACGTTTGTAATGTTGAAAGATTACAAAATGAAGTGTGCAAAACGACACTTTGTAGGTTTTGCTTAAAAAATAAAAATGTGTAGATTGGGTTTCGCCACGAACATTTTTAACCCAGCAGTATTGGTGGGGAATATGGATTTAATATTTCCACTGATCAACAGACATCTGGTCAAGAGTGTGTTGCAGAAGCTGTAACACACCACTCGAAGGTTTTGGTGCATAAGGGACTTGCAAAAAATAAATTATCCCAATTGATTTGTCGATTTGTAGGGGCGCAAGACCTTGGGCCCCTAGAATGGGGTGTTTTTTTACTGGAAGTCCCTAATGTTTTGAAATCACAGTTCCTCTATCTCTAATTTGACAATAGAATGAGTTCACCGACTCTAAAAGTCTATATACTGACTCGGTTTATTACTAACTTGCATTGTCTCTCCTGTTTTAGGACTTGCAAGATTTACATGGTGTATTATGGCGTGGGCATCAAGACATCTGCTTGATTTTCTCTCAGCGAAAATAAACTTAATTTTTAACAATTTACTAACTCTAGCTTCTGCTAGTCGTCGTGATATTAAAAAACTCATTATAATTGGCGAATTAACTATGCGATTCATGGAAGTTAATCAGGAACTTCAGCAAACTCTCGAAGAACTCCAGGTAGTGGAAGAAGAACTGCGTCAACAAAACGAAGAGTTGGCAATTGCCCGTGAGCTAGTAGAATTGGAGCGCCAACGTTACCAAGATTTATTTGAGTTCGCTCCTGATGGTTACTTGGTAACTGATACCGCAGGTATTATCCAAGAGGCTAACCGAGCCGCCGCAACCTTGCTGGCTGTCCGCCAAAAATATTTAATAAACAAACCATTAATTTTATTTATTGCTTCCCAAGACCGTCAGACTTTTATTACCCAACTGAATAATTCGCAGCAGGTACAGCAGTGGGAAGCTTACTTCAAACCACGGAGAGGTAAAGCTTTCCCGGCTAGTATTAGAGCCTCTGTCATGTACGATTCAGAGGGTAAGCAAGTTGGTTGGCGCTGGTTAATTCGCGATATTAGCGAACACCAACAGGCCAAGGAATTACTGCGCCAAGCTTCCGATGAGTTAGAACAACGAGTGGCAAAACGGACAGCAGAACTTATGATGTCCAACATCCTGTTGCAACAAGAAATTAGCGATCGCCAACGCGCAGAAGTTGCATTACAACAAAAGGAAAATCTTTATCGTCATCTGGTGGAAAGCCAAACTGACATAATTATCCGCGTTGATTTGCAAGGGCAGATTACTTTTGCCAATGTGGCTGCTTGTCAAACCTTCGGCTGGACACAACATGAGTTTGCTGGTCAGTCATTTTTCCAGTTTCTTCATCCAGATGATTTGTCTGAAGTGACGGAAGATATGACAACTTTAGGATCTTCATTCTATCACTTGACTAATCGTGAGCGACGTGCATTGACAGTCAACGGTATTCGCTGGTTTCAATGGAATGCGATGGCAATTCATGATCACAAAGGAGAGGTTGTTGAAATCCAAGGGTTAGGTAGAGATATTACTGAACAGCAAGCGGCGCTACAGGATGTCTACGAGGAGCTTCGCTTACGCCAACTTGCAGAAGTTGCACTGCGCCAAAGTGAGGAGAAATTTCGCACTTTTGTCGAAAACACCGACGCACTCATCTGGATTGGTAGCCTAGATTCATTTAAACCCTTGTACATTAGTCCTGCTTATGAGAAGATTTGGGGTCGAACTTCCCAGCATCTGTTTGAGGATCCAGACTCCTGGATAGACAACATTCATCCAGAAGATCGCGATCGCGCCACCCAAAAAATCTGGCAACTACTTAGTGGTAGTCAATCTATTTCAACAGAATATCGGATTTTGCGGCCGGATGGATCGGTGCGCTGGATTTGGAATCGGGGCTTTGCTGTCGATGATGACCAAGGAAAAATTAACTACTATGGTGGCATTGCCGAAGATATCACCGAGCGCAAACTGGCTGAAGAGTCATTGCGTCAGAGCGAGGAGAAATTTCGTACTTTTGCCGAAAATACCGACGCAGTTATCTGGATTACCAACCAAAATAATATATTCCGAGTCTTGTACGTTAGTCCTGCTTATGAAAAGGTTTGGGGTCGCTCTTGCCAAAGTCTATTGGAGCAGCCTGAGTCCTGGATAGACGCAGTTCATCCAGAAGATCGCGATCGCCTCGCCAATGTTGCCAAACAACAGCTTAATGGTGAGTCGGCTTCAGTAGAATATCGAATTTTGCGACCTGATGGATCGGTGCGCTGGATTTGGAATCGGAGCTTTACTGTCTATAATGACCAAGGAAAAGCTAGCTACTATGGTGGCATCGCTGAAGATATCACCGAGCGCAAACTGGCAGAACAAAAAATCTCCGAACAAGCCGCCCTACTTGATATTGCCACCGACGCGATATTAGTTCGAGATTTCCAATCTCAAATCTTATTCTGGAATAAAGGTGCAGAGCGGATGTACGGTTGGCTCTCTACTGAGGTGATCGGAAAAGACCTCCACGAGATTTTGTACCCAGCAGAAACTCGGCAGCAACTGGAAGTACCATTAAAAAGCGTAATTGAGAGTGGCTCGTGGCAAGGTGAGTTATATAAAGTGACCAAATCCGGTCAGAAAATTGTTGTGGGAAGCCGTTGGACATTGATGCGTGATCCTGCCGGAAAACCCAAATCTATCCTGACTGTTGACACTGACATCACCGAAAAGAAACAACTCCAAGAGCAGTTTTTTCGCACCCAGCGATTGGAAAGTCTTGGTACTCTAGCAGGTGGTATTGCCCACGACTTGAACAATATATTGACACCAATTATGGCAGCAGCTCAATTGCTACAGGGAAAAATTGTCCAAGATCAGGAGCGTTCTGCGCAACTGCTGACACTTGTAGAGATCAACGCCAAACGCGGAGCAGCTCTAGTCAAACGAATCTTATCCTTTGCGCGAGGATATAAAGGAGAGCCAACAATTATTCAAGTCCAGTACTTGATTTCAGAAATTATCCAAATTGCTCAACACACATTTCCCAAATCTATTGAATTTTCCACATTTATCCCAAAAGATATTTGGGCGATCGCTGGGGACACGACACAACTGCATCAAGTGTTGATGAATCTGATTGTAAATGCCCGCGATGCTTTACCAGATGGCGGCAATATCAAAATCTCTGTGGAAAATAAGTTTATTGATGAAGCTTATACCAAAATGAATCTCAATGCCAAAGTTGGCGATTATATTGTGATTACTGTCGCCGATAATGGAACTGGGATACCGCCAGAAATATTAGATAGAATTTTTGAGCCATTTTTCACCACAAAAGAGGTAAATGCAGGTACGGGACTCGGACTTTCAACAGTGCTGGACATCATTAAAAGCCACAACGGTTTTATCGAAGTGTCTAGCAATGTTGGTAGAGGTAGCAAATTTGAGGTATTTCTACCAGCAGTGGAAGTAACCCAAGAGTTGGAGATAGAACACCTGGATCTGCTACCAGGAAAGGGAGAATTGATTTTAGTTGTAGATGATGAAGCCGAAATTCGCGAGATTGCCACAATCATTCTAGAAAACCATAACTATAAGATACTTACTGCCAGCAATGGCATAGAGGCGATCGCACTTTATGCCGAACACAAGCATCAAATCAATGCCGTAGTGATGGATATAATGATGCCGGAGATGGATGGAATCACCGCCATTCGCACCTTGCAAAAAATGAACCCGCAGGTTCAAATTATTCTCTGTAGCGGACTGAACTCAACGGACGTGTTTGCTCAAGCAGAGGAAGTTAATGTCCAAGCAGTTTTATCAAAACCCTATACAGCCAGAGAATTATTGAACAGTTTGCACCACCTATTTTCCTAATTCCTAAGAGGATGTTTGAAAAGTCCTTTTCCTGGTAGCAAAACGTTCTAGATCCCAATACGGTTCATAAAGGGGCTGAAACTCTTTTTTTTACGAACCACAGAGGCGCAGAGAACACAGAGAGAAGAGAGAAGGAGGAAATGCTTAACCCAAGTGTATTGTTCTAGATCCCTCTAAATCCCCCAATTTATCGGGGGACTTTAATTCTTCCCCCTTTTTAAGGGGAGCCAGCGCGGTCTTGGGGTCTCCCCAAGTAGAGCGACTGGCGTGGGCTAGGGGGGATCGAATTCTATGCAGCTTCATAAAAATTGGTATTACGCAATAACTCTCTAAAACTCTTATTCCTTTGTGTCCTTTGCGCCCTACCCTGCGGGAAGCCGCTCCGCGTCTATGTGGTTCGTTTTTTCATTATTTCGCGTAAGTCCTATCCTATATTTATCCAAATCTGCCGCTAACGTAATCTCGCGTGTCTTGCTGCTTAGGATTGTTGAAAATTACTTCTGTTGCGTCGTACTCTACCATGTAGCCGCTACGACCACTTGTCTCTGTAGTCCGAACATTAAAAAAGGCTGTTTTATCAGAAACCCGCGCTGCTTGCTGCATATTATGGGTGACGATAACGATGGTGTATTGCTCTTTAAGTTCGTGAATCAGTTCTTCAACCCGCAAGGTAGAAATAGGGTCGAGAGCGGAGCAAGGTTCATCCATTAGTATAATTTCAGGTTGTACTGCGATCGCACGAGCAATACATAACCGTTGTTGTTGTCCACCGGATAAAGACGATCCGCTTTGCCGTAGTTTATCTTTGACTTCATCCCACAAAGCTGCTTTTCTGAGACTGCCTTCTACCAATTCATCTAAATTTCCTTTGTAGCCGTTGATTTTGGCTCCAAAAGTAATATTGTCATAAATTGATTTGGGAAATGGGTTTGGTCTTTGAAACACCATCCCAATTCTCCGACGTACTTCTACAGGGTCGATGTCGGATGCATACAAATTTTTATCGTAAAAAAGTATTTTACCTTCTGCCCGAAATGACTCAATCAGGTCATTGAGACGGTTATAGCATCGCAATAATGTACTTTTACCACAACCAGAAGGGCCGATAAAAGCTGTCACCTGATTTCTCGGTATATCTAGCCAAATATTCTGTAAAGCTAAAAACTTCCCGTAGTAAACGTTAAGATTTTCGGTGCGTAAAACTGTTTCAATATCATTCACGGTGCTAGTGTTGGTAGCCATAAATTAAATCTAGTGTTAGTTTGAGGAATGGGTATCTGCACTGTGAATGGTTGCTCACTAAGCTTTTTGACGAGTTGCCCAGCGAGCGATGATACTTGTGACTAGAACCATCAACACCAAAATCAAAGATGCTGCCCAAGCTAGAGATTGCCAATTTTTAAACGGTGAAATAGCATATTTGTAAACCAAAACAGCCAGAGAAGCTGTTGGTTCAAATAAACCATCGGGCCAAAAGTTAGAAAACAGAGCAGTAAATAGCAAAGGTGCGGTTTCTCCAGATGCTCTGGCGATCGCTAGCGTTGCCCCAGTTACAATAGCTGGTAAAGCTGCTGGTAAGACTACTTGACTAACTGTTTGAAAGTTAGTCGCTCCCAACCCTACAGATGCTTGTCGCAAATCCTGCGATACTAGCTGCAAGGCTTCATCAGTAGTTCGCAGAATAATTGGCAACATCAAAATTGCCAGTGCAAACCCTCCACCAAGGGCTGAATATGATCCTAAGTTCAACTTTACCAGTGTTAAAACTACAATGCCATAGGCAAATACCCCAGCAATAATTGAGGGGACTCCACTAAGAACGTTAGCCGCAAAACGCACCCATCTGGCTACCTTAGCTGAACTAAATTCTGTGATGTAAATCGCCCCCAATACTCCAAAGGGAATGCTAATCAAGGCAGCGATTCCTACCATTAGTAGAGTGCCTAAGATTGCATTACCAAAGCCTCCTCCCTTTTGTAGAGCTTTGGGTGGCAATTCCACAAACACAGCCAGATTCAGACTGCTAAAGCCTTTAATAACTACGTAAGAAAGCACTGCTAGCAAAGGTAAAAGTGCCAATACTCCGCAGGTAAATGCAACTACGGTCATCACTGTATTAAACAGTGTTCTTTGAGATGTGGGAGAGCGAGTTAAACTGCGCTCTGGAAAATTAGAAGTCATAATTTAACCCAAAACTAAGTACAACATTTCATTAATTCGTAGCGAACTCTCTGCGAACCTTTGCGCTTCCCTTTGCGCCCCTACCCTGCGGGAAGGCGAAGCGCCTATGCGTTTAAATTTCAACTTTCAATTGGCCACGATTTTATGCAAAGCTGTACTAATATCTTGATCCCCCTAAATCCCCCTTGAAAAGAGCGACTTTGATAGATATTTTTCCGGTTCCCCCCTTATTAAGGGGGGCTAGGGGGGATCGAATTCTATGCAGCTTCATAAAAAATTGGTATAAGCTATATTCGCTTGACTCTCACAACGATCAACTCTGCCAGAATATTGACTACCAGTGTCAAGAAAAATAGAACTAAAGCCGCGTACATTAAAGCCGCAACTTGCAAACCACTCGCTTCTGAGAATTGATTTGCCAGTAGAGAAGAAATCGTATTAGCTGGTGCTAAAAGAGAAAGACTGATATTGTTGGAGTTGCCAATTAACATCGTTACAGCCATTGTTTCTCCCATTGCCCGGCCCAGAGCCAGCATTACAGCACTAACTATACCCGAAAAGGCTGCTGGGATCAGAACTTGCAAAATCGTTTCCCAGCGCGTTGCTCCTAATCCTATAGAGGCTTGGCGCAAACTAGGAGGTACAGAAATCAAGGCATCGCGGGATAAAGCTGTGATGATGGGCAAAGTCATAATCGCTAATATGACTCCCGCCGGCAACATTCCTGGCCCTGTAGGAGAAGTGCTAAAAAATGGCAGCCAGCCAAAGTAACCATTAAGCCATCTACCCAAGCTGGTTAATATTGGCACCAGAACGAAAATACCCCACACGCCGTAGACAACGCTGGGAATAGCTGCTAGTAGTTCTACTGCAAAAACCAGTACCAGCTTCACTTTAGAGGGTAAAAAATCCTCGCTCAGTACAATAGCAGTACCAACACCAATTGGAACTGCTATTAGTAGACCAATAAAAGAACTCAAGAGAGTTCCATAAATTTGAGGTAGCACCCCATAGCTATCATTAACCGGGTTCCAAGTTGCGTTGGCTAAAAAGCCGATACCAAACTGTTGGATGGCAGGCCAAGCGCCAATTGCTACCTGTGACCCGATCCATAATAAAGTGCCAGCAACCCCAAAGGCGAAAATTTGAGTCAGCCAAATAAAACCCCGATCTAGCGACTTTTCTACTTCAGAGCGGTTTCTAATAGCTGATGACAGATTTTGAGAATTTGTAGTCATAGATACCGACTTTCATAATTCAATCAGAGAAAAATATGGGAGGCAGCCAAATTAGTTAGGACTTACGCAAGTGTCACAAAAAATGAAAGCTGTTGGTTTGTAGTAAGGGCTACCCTACGGGAACGCTCCGCGAACAGCCCTGATTTTGAGGACTAAAGTCCTCACTACAAACTCCAAATAATATGCCAGTTGCGTAAGTTCTATTAGTAAAATTGCCTCATCATCTATTTAAACTGATATATTTGGCAACTCAGTATTTACAGATACTAATTGTTAGGCGTGTTTGATACTTACTTGTTAGCGCTAGTAGCACTGGCAACGGAAATTTTATACTCTGGACTCATTTGATCGGCCGCAGCAGCCACCTTTGCGATGACGTTTGCGGGTAGAGGAACATACCCTAGTGCAGTAGCCTGCTTCTGTCCTTCAGTTAAAGCGTATTCGATCGCGGCTTCCATCGCCTTGGCTTTTACCGCATCGGCATATTTCTTGTAAGCCAAAATCCAGGTATAAGTGACAATGGGATAGGAATCAGCTCCTTCGGGATCGGAAATGAAGGCGCGGAGATCTGGCGGTAGAGTTACTGATGCGAGAGTTTTAGAGGCTGACTCTTCAGTAGGTACAACAAACTGACCACCTTTGTTTTCCAAGGCAGCAAACTTGAGACTATTTTGTTTGGCATACCCGTACTCGACATAACCAATAGAACCTTGAGTTTGTTGGATTTGGGCGGTAACACCCTCATTACCCTTAGCACCCACTCCTGTAGGCCAGTTGACAGTTTTGCCTTCGCCAACTTTACTCTTCCACTCCGGGCTGATAGCGCTCAGGTGTTTTGTGAACACACCCGTGGTTCCGCTACCATCAGAACGAGAAACAACTGTAATCGCCTGTTTAGGAAGTTTTGCACCTGGGTTAGCCTTGGCAATTTGGGCATCATCCCAAGACTTGATTTTACCTAGTAAAATATCGACGTAAACAGCCCGTGGTAGCTTGAGTTCTGGAACATCTGGCAAGTTGTAAGCTAGCACGATACTACCAGCAGTTACAGGCAGTAAAATAACGCCCTTATCTGCTGGCACTTTCTGGATTTCTTCATCCTTCATCGCAACATCGCTGGCACCAAAGTCTACAGTGCCTTTGATAAATTGCTCAACTCCAGCACCGCTACCAACTGATGCATAGTCAATTTTCAGATTTGGATATTTTTTGTTTAAATCCGTAAACCAGGTATCGTAAAGTGGTGCAGGGAAAGACGCACCAGCCCCGGTTAACTTGACAGTTGTGCCGCCAAAATCTAATTTAGCTGGGCTAGAGGCAGTAGTATCTGTAGCAGTGCCAGAAGGTGCATCCTTGGTAACTGTGCTATCTGGTGTTTGCTGTCCGCCACAAGCTGCTAGGCTGATTGTCAGTGCTAACACGGAAATTGTACCTGTGAGGCGGCGAGTTTTTATTGCACTAAGACGTGAGAGCATTGCTATAAATTTTTTAGTAATTTTTTAGGTTAGCGTTTCTAAGATACCCTTAAAGGACAACGTTTGAGATTAACAATAGGTTAATAAGTCCAAAATAATGCTTGTTTTTTTGATCAAGAGCAAATCCTTATTTCTAGTTTTGGTTGATAAATTTTATACTTATACCTGATTCTAGGAGCAAGGCAAGAGGAGTAAGATTCAAAGCCTCTCTCCCTTTGGGAACTTCCAATAAATTATTCAATCTTGTGTGTGGGGTGGGCGACACGAGCGCCCCACAAGAAATAGTTGAGTATTTTATAAAATCAGACAATAGACATCTAAGCCGCAATTCGCACAACTGAAAAATTACATACCAAAAAGGCAAAATAAAATATGCTAGTTCTTAAGATGTCAGCACAAATTTAATTTCAATATTAATAGACATAGGAGTGAAAAAGAATGTAAGACGTAGCACTGCTACGTCTCTACAAGGGTTCTGGGTAACGCATATTTAATTTCACTAGATGTCTAATGTTTATACTGGTTGCTGTTGGTTTTACTTTTTGCCTTTTCCTGGTCGGCTGATAAATGTTTGCAGCTTCCAATCAATTACTATGGTCTATGATTGGCTTACTCCTAACAATGGGTGGCACCTTCTTAGAAGTTTATGGCATCACCTTACCTTGGACTTGGAGTCAGCACGGAATCCAGACTTTTTCTTTAGGTGTCAATTTTCAAATTGGCGCAGTACTGTTGGTGGGTTGTTTAGGGGGCAAAAGTGCCGGTGCGCTCTCACAAATTGCCTACTTAGTCATGGGGTTAACCTTATTACCTGTATTTGCCGATGGCGGCGGTATTGGTTATGTCAAGCTATCTCAGTTTGGCTATCTACTAGGCTTTATTCCTGGAGCTTGGATTTGTGGCTTGTTCGCCTTTAAAGCTAGACCTCGACTAGAAACTCTTGGCTTTAGTTGCATCTGTGGCTTGTTAACTCTCCACGTATGCGGTATTACTTATTTGATTATTAGTTATCTTTTTCAGTGGAAAGGCACAGAAAATCTACCCTTGATGCAAGCAATGCTCAGATACTCCTGGTTTGCACTACCAGGACAACTAACTGTGGTCTGTGCCGTTACTGTAATAGCATATGTATTGCGTCACTTAATGTTTTATTAGTTCATTGTCCTTCGTCCTTTGTCATTTGTGAAAAACTCATGACCAATAACCAATAACCAATAACCAATAACCAATGACCAATGACCAATGACCAATGACCAATGACCAATGACCAATGACCAATGACTAATTCACCATGCGTTTAAAAAATCGCCTTTTTTGGATCGCTGCCTTCATAGCTTTTTTCTTAGACCAAATAACAAAATACTGGGTGGTGCAAACCTTTAGCTTGGAGCAGACACTTCCACTTTTACCTGGAATATTTCATTTTACCTATGTGACTAACACTGGTGCCGCTTTTAGTCTATTCACTGGGAAAGTAGAGTGGTTGCGCTGGCTATCTTTAGGGGTGAGTTTAGTATTGATAGGATTAGCTTCCTTTGGCCCAACGTTAAATTTCTGGGATCAGTTGGGCTATGGTTTGATTTTAGGCGGAGCAATGGGCAACGGTATTGATCGCTTTGTTTTAGGCTACGTAGTTGATTTTCTTGATTTTCGCCTGATTAACTTTCCTGTGTTTAATATCGCAGATTCATTTATTAGTATCGGTATTGTTTGCCTGTTAATGGCTTCTTTGCAAAAAACACCGACTTCAAATAGCAGGTGGGATTAAATCAGTGAACAGTTAACAGTTAACAGTTATCAGTGATCACAGTAACAGTGCGGGGATTTGACCCCGACACCAAACACGCCATTTTTAGAAATGAGGGACTCTAACTCAATACGGAAAAATTAACTGATAATGCGGATACTTGATAACTGTTAAAGTAGTAAGCCTGGGATTGATTATCCCAGGCTATCGATTACTGAAATCCTTGCTCAGTGCTATATGCGAAGACTTGATCTACGGGTTCCAGAGATTTTGATCGTACACCAGTTTTGAGAAGTGGTGCAAAAAGTCAAGGTGTACTGGCGATCGCTGATGGCAAACTAGTATTCAGATTATGCCCCAGCTTTTAATTTAATTACCTGTGCTAGGAGTTGTTGGCGAACTAGAGCTGGGAGTACTGGGAGAGCTACTTGGTTCGGTGGTGCTGCCAGGGGTGCCAGACTCAGGTGGAGTTGCGCTTCCTGGTTCGGTAGTGCTGCCAGGAGTGCCAGATTCTGGTGGGGTGACGGTTCCTGGTGCTGGATTTAAGTTGGTAGGAGCGCCAGGTTCAGAAGGGGTAACGGTTTCTGGTGCTGGAGTTGTGCTGTCAGGAATGCTAGATCCAGGTGGTGTGGTTTCTGGTGCTGGAGTTAAGTTGGTAGGAGCTTCAGGTTCAGAAGGGGTAACGGTTCCTGGTGCTGGAGTTGTGCTGTCAGGAATGCTAGATCCAGGCGGTGTAATGGTTTCTGGTGCTGGAGTTGTGCTGTCAGGAACGCTAGATCCAGATGGTGTGGTTTCTGGCGTAGTTGTAGTGCTTCCAGATGGCGTGGTTTCAACTGGTGCTGTACTGCTACTAGGGCCGTTAATTGGTGTGCCATTGGGACAGCGAGAATTTTGCGGGGAGCGCTCACACAGGATTTCCAGAGCGCCTGGACCCAAGTAGACTTCCGTTGAACTGGTGGAGTTGCTACTGGATTGGGCTATGAAGGATTTACTAGATTCAGCAACAGCAATATTTGTGGTCAGTGCCAAAGATAAAGCTGTACCAATCAGGGTCAGAGATTTTCCCATCATTCTGAAATTAACCTCAACGGAACACTCGACCTATTAAAACACATAATGAGATTTTAGAAAACCTTCCTAAATGAAGATATTTAAGTTTGTTTCCGAATATGTGGATTGTAAAATTGGCAGAAATTGAATATGTTGTTTATTGATAATTAGTGTTTAAATTTACAAAAAGAAAAATAAGACTTGTAGTTATTGAATTACTAAATGTTTAGATATAATAAGCCTTTGACAATGGATAGAAATTTGTGATTGTAGAAAGAAGTGACGAAAATAACAAATTAATAATGATGCTGATCAGCTAATTTTAAGTATAAACTAGATCAAAAAGTTACGTATAGCCAATTTATGCTTTGGCTTATGAGTAAAATGATGGAAGATTAACATCCAAATTCTAATTCGCCCGATTCTTCACTAAAAACTATGATGTAAATAGCCGATGAGTTCTCCCCAACCCCCTCACAAGCCACAAACGTTACTAGGTCAACTGACTCAAGCAGTACATACTATTCAAGCTAGGGTCGATTTTTCCAAATTGGCCCTCAAGCCTAATGCCAAGGTACCAGAACTTTGGGTGCAGGATGCGGGGGCGGATAAGGCAGAGGTATATCCACTGTTGGGCGATCGCTATATTTTAGGCCGTAGTTCCAAATCCAGCGATATCGTCATCCGTAACCCTGTTGTCAGCCAAATTCACCTGTCGCTATCGCGGAATTATACTCATAGCACCTCAGTTTTCGTCATCAAAGACGAAAACTCCACCAATGGCATTTATCGGGGGAAGCGTCGCATTAATTCCCTGGAACTACGTCACGGCGATATTCTGACTCTGGGCCCCCCAGAACTCGCCGCTTCCGTGCGGTTGCAATACGTCGATCCACCAGCCTGGTATGTCAAAGCTACAAGTTGGACAGCTTATGGTATCGGTGGCGTCAGTGCCCTGTTAGCCTTAGTGATTGGTGTCGAATGGCTGAAATTTTCAGTTAAACCTTTACCTACAGCTACACGCGCCCCAGTAGTTGTTTACGCCCGTGATGGAGCCACTCCCCTGAGAGAGCCTCGGACTACCTCTCATGTAGACATGAAACGTTTAGAGGAATTTGGCCCTTATTTGCCTGCTGCGGTGGTGGCTTCAGAGGATAGTCGTTATTATTGGCACTTTGGGGTTGACCCTCTGGGGATCTTACGAGCCGTATTGATCAATAGCCGCAGTGGAGATGTACAACAAGGAGCCAGCACTGTTACCCAGCAAGTTGCCCGCAGTTTGTTCCGCGAGTATGTAGGCAGACAGGATACCCTTGGACGCAAATTGCGGGAGGCCGTTGTCGCCCTAAAGCTTGAAACCTTTTACAGCAAAGATGATATTTTGCTGATGTACTTAAATCGGGTTTTTTTGGGGGGAGATACCTCTGGCTTTGAGGATGCAGCCCGATATTACTTTGAAAAGTCGGCTAAAGACTTAACTTTGGCAGAAGCAGCAACATTGGTAGGGATTCTACCAGCTCCCAACGGGTTCGATTTTTGTGGAGATGGGCCAAATAAGCTAGAAGCAGCCGAATACCGGAATCGCGTGATTAAGCGGTTGCTGGAGATGGGCAAAATTAAACCTGAAGATGCTAACCGAGCGAGACGCTCCACCGTTCAAGTTAGTCCTAAAGTCTGCGAACAGCAAGCCAAAACCATCGCTCCTTATTTTTACAGTTACGTCTTCTCTGAACTGGAATCAATCTTGGGGGAGGGAGCTGCAAGGGAAGGAAACTATATCATTGAAACCAACCTTGATCCAGCCATACAAAGGCAAGCAGAAGCAGCGTTGAGTAATTCGGTGAACAACGCTGGTAGAAATTTTAATTTTTCTCAAGGGGCTTTGGTAACTCTTGACTCTAGTACAGGCAGCATCCTAGCAATGGTGGGCGGGACTGATTATAGAAAAAGTCAGTTTAATCGTGCTGTTCAAGCCAAAAGACAGCCAGGTTCCACTTTCAAAATCTTTGCTTACACCGCCGCTATTCAACAGGGAATTTCACCATCAAAAAGTTATTCCTGCGCTCCTTTCACTTGGCAAGGCTTTACTTATAAACCCTGTCGTGCTGGTGCAGACACTAGCTTAGATATTGCCACCGGACTAGCGCTTTCAGAAAATCCCATCGCCCTGCGAGTTGCCAAAGAAGTCGGGCTGGATAAAGTCGTGGCAATGGCGCAGCGTTTGGGGGTAAAGTCAAACCTCGATCCGGTTCCTGGCTTAGTACTAGGTCAAAGCGTGGTCAATGTTTTGGAAATGACTGGTGCTTTTGGCGCTATTGGTAATCGAGGTGTGTCGAATCGTCCCCATGCCATCAATCGAATTTTAGATAGTGGTGATTGCCGCGATCGCAATGATATCAAAACCTGTCGTGTAATCTACTCCTTCGACCAAGATCCGGCTGCTAACAAACAAGTGCTGACAAATGGCGTCGCCGATGAAATGACTAGTTTGATGCGCGGCGTAGTCACAAGAGGTACTGGTCGTAGTGCTGCCATTGGACTAGGGGAAGCTGGTAAAACTGGCACGACTGATAAAAACGTTGATTTGTGGTTCATAGGTTTTATCCCCAGTCAGCGACTTGTAACTGGCGTTTGGCTGGGAAATGACAATAATTCCCCGACATCTGGTAGCAGCGCTCAAGCAGCTCAGTTATGGGGCAATTATATGCGGAGAATTGCGCGGTGATTTCAGGGCTATTTCATTCTCATCTAGCCCGCCTCAGAATTAATTCTGAGTCTAATAGCGAAAGTGGTCTTGCTCGGCTGTAATTTTAGGCACTTTTAGATCCCCCCTAACCCCCCTTAGAAAGACACAAGTCGGCAGACCTCTCCCCAAACCCCTCTCCGCTTCGGAGAGGGGCTTTGAAGATTGGCCAACCCTTCAAGGGTTGGGTCTGTTCCAATACGCTTGGGTTAAGGCTAAAACTCTCAGTAAAAGTGAGTTTTTTTAACGAACCGCAAACGCGAGTGCGTCTCCCCCTGGGAGAAGGACGCCAACGCGAGTGCGTCTCGTAAGAGAAGGACGCAAAGGAAGAGAAGAGAGAAGGAAGAAATGCTTATCCCAAGCGTATTGGGTTATAGTCCGTTTTAACGGACTTTAGCTATGAACCCGGAACTGAAGTTCCGGGTGGTTTATGTCTAGGCTGAAATACCCCTGGCGGTAATTTGGCATTGGGGATAATGATTTTATCGTGACGTACCTACACCGCCTGAGTACAGGTCGGTGTAGGCTTCTCAGAGACTCTTGAATGAAGACATAACCTGAGCTTTGAGGGCGTGCGTCCCACGCGCCTTTATGTTTATAGAGGCATTCAGATCCCTGCACAAACTAACTTTACAATTAGGGCAATTGTGCGTTCTTTCTGACAGCGACTTTATTACCTTAGTGCCACAATTAGAACATTCAGAGCTTGTGCCGTTTGGGTTTACAGCAATTACTTTGAGTCCAGCATTTTCGGCTTTGACTGTTAGTATTGAGAAAAACTGTCCCCATCCGGCAGACGCTCGAAGACTCGCTAACGCTACGCTATCGTTTACACTTTTAGCCAATCTTGTTTTAGCTAGTCCTTTGATATTCCATTTTTCTACTGCGACAACATCATACTTTTTGAGTAAGTTGTTTGCTGTCTTGAAGTGAAAATCCTTTCTAGTATCAGCGACTTTCTGATGTTGTTTACCTAACTTTATAATCGCTTTTTTACGTCTATTACTTCCCTTCTTTCTTCTA
>NZ_JAIVFV010000038.1 GCF_020829445.1 Nostoc sp. CHAB 5836 | reverse complement strand
CGATCTAAGCTTATGAGTTTATCAAACTCAGCTTTGGAAATAGTTTGTCCCCCAATTGCCAATTGCCATTGGAAATTTAGTAGACTCTGTAACCCTAAACGTTCCTGCTTTTTCTTTGGGGTTTCGGCAGTAATTTTCAACCCCAAACGGTTTGCCCATCCTTCACGGTTTGCTAAACTGGGAGGCAAAATTACTCCCAAACCACTGTCTTCCAACCTCCAAGCTACAGCTTTGATAAACTCATAAGCTTGCATGGGGGTGATACGAGAAGATTGGGGATATTCGGTTTCTAAACTGGGTGCGTAGGCGCTTTGTGCCTTGTCGCCAGACATCGCTGGATATAATCGAGAAGCTAACCCCAAACCTCGCAAAAATGTTTCTTGTGGTTGGTCAATTGTCCGATTTTTATAAACCAATCGTTCAACTGGATTGTTCCAAATAGTTGCTGCATCCACCAAAAACTCAGGATCGTCAGCCGCTTGCAGAAAATACGCCAATGTCCAATCTGTTTCGCCAGACTCTGGAGAACGCAGTTTAAAACAAGTACGAAATAGAGTTTTAAGAGTTAATTGGTATTGTAGCGGCATAGTCCAAGCCTTCAGTGCCGCTTCCAGTCGTTCCACTTCCATTGTATCTGCATTAACTGTACCAGATGCACTAGTTAAGGCTTGCAACCACTGTCGCACCCCAGATGGTAAAGATGCGTAGGCGGAGTCCGTCGTAGACATCGCCTTAGCTTCAATTGGAAGTTGAGAACCCATCATTTCTCGCACTTGGGCATCTATCGTACTGTTGAGAAATCCCAAAAGTAATTCTTGAGGTTCGGCTGGGAAGTCTACTGCTAAGTGAGGGGATGAGGGGGATGAGGGGGATGAGGGGGATGAGGGGGATGACGAGGATCTTACTCCCTCATCCCCCCCTGCTCCCTCATCCCCCCCTGCTCCCTCATCCCCCCCTGCTCCCTCATCCCCCCCTGCTCCCTCATCCCCCCCTACTCCCTCATCCCCCCCTGCTCCCTCATCCCCCTGATAGGTGCGACAAACCAACGGCATCTTCGCAGAAAATTTTTCTAAGCGGGTTCCATCTACAGCACTATCTACGAGTACTTGCCATTTGGCAGCAAATTTACCATCTGATTGGCGGTCAATTGTTGGTAAAAACTTACACCGAGAGATTAAATCTAAACTCCAACGGGCAATCTGCGACCAAAAGCGTAAATCTCCACCCAAAAAGGCATCTTCCCCTTTCGCAGCATTTAGGGGAATAGCAGCGAGAAATTTGACTGCTTCGCTGGGGTTGAGGCAAAAACCTTCAACTCGCCACGGTTGCAAATATTGTGGCGAGTCTGTATTTTCCACCAAACTGCCAGAATGTACCGGAAAAATCGCTCCTGTTCCTTCGCTACTATCTTCTAGGATATAAGTTGGTAAGGCAATGATTTGGGAATGCGTTGGCAAGCTGATCTCATTGACACTGGCGGCTTTGCGTGTTCGCCCAGTAGTTGCGATGGCTGCGGCCGCGGAAGGCATCGCAGTTTGAGGTTGCTGAATAAAGTTGGTAATTGCCATGTTCTGAGAACGCAACCATTCACTCAACTCACCTGATGTCATTGCCAATGGATGCACTGGCATATCTCCAGATCCACTAAACTCAATATTCACTCGTGGCGATCGCCAAGTTTCCCCCCAAATAAATAAACAACTATTCCTATTTTTTAGTAACCAATTACAATGTAAAATCGCCATTTGCTAACTATTTAGATGTTCCCAAAACTCAATGCAGTCATTCTATTTTCTCAAGAAGAATTGTTAGTTAAATTTTGCATATAATAAATATTTAAGCAAATATTCTACATAAACCTTGTTAATAATGAAATTTCCTCTAATTAAAGTTTTAAAAAATGGGATATTGGTGGAACTAGATTATATGCATCCTCAAGAGGAGGAGGTTATAAGAGGATTACTCAATGTTGTAATTGTTGAAGGTAAAACCTATCCCCAAAGTCAATCTCTATCTCAGGCAGAATTCTCAGCTTACTGGTTAAGTAAGGATGCCTTTGTTGTCAGGACATCTGTTGTAGATCCTACACGGAAGCTAAAAGAAATATTAGGGGCGTTTTATTTAAAGCCAAACTTTCCCGGTCGGTGTAGCCATATTTGCAACGCTGGTTTTATTGTACAACCAAGGTTACGCGGTCAGGGTATAGGGCGGTTCATGGGAGAGGCTATGCTGTTGATAGCAGCAAACCTGGGCTACGAAGCAGTAATGTTTAATTTGGTCTTTGAAACTAATATACCTTCAATTACACTTTGGCAGTCGTTGGGATTTGAGATCATTGGGCGCATTCCGGGTGCGGCGAAGTTAGAGAATGGGCAGGTGGTAGACGCGCTGATGATGTATTTCAGTTTTGCAAATATACCTGGCGATTAGAAATCGCGGCTACACAAACGAACGCGAACAGCGTCTCTAAGAGTTGTCCGCCTGCGCGGACTTAAGAAATTGGAAACCCACGTAGGCGGGTTTTGTGTGTGTAGCCGCGAATTCCATTCGCTAGAGCTGTTTACACTCATTGAGATGCTCTCCACGCTGATCTTCTACCACACTTTGGGTTGAACGACTTGTCTATCTTTGTATGTACAAGGAGTCAGCTATAGGGCATAAATGTTAGGATTGCCACAGAAAGAGAATAGCGAAAGAGAAGGAAAAAAAACTGAATGGCAGAAGTTGATAAGTCAATATCCTTCGATGGTAGGGATATTCGACTGAAAGTAGGCTTACTAGCTCCCCAGGCAGGTGGGTCGGTTTTGATAGAATCAGGGGACACATCAGTTTTAGTGACGGCTACGCGATCGCAAGCCAGAGAAGGCATTGATTTTCTTCCCCTCACAGTAGATTATGAAGAAAGGCTATATGCAGCTGGTAGGATTCCCGGCGGGATCATGCGGCGGGAAGGTCGTCCACCAGAAAAAACAATCCTCACCAGCCGTCTTATAGACCGTCCCATGCGTCCTTTGTTCCCCTCATGGCTACGGGATGACCTGCAAATTATTGCCTTAACCCTATCGATGGATGAGTTAGTGCCGCCAGATGTGCTGGCGGTTACAGGCGCTTCCATTGCGACCCTGATTGCCCAAATCCCTTTTAATGGGCCAATGGCAGCAGTACGCGTTGGTTTAGTAGGAGATGATTTCATTATTAACCCCACCTATGCAGAAATTGAAGCCGGAGATTTGGATCTGGTAGTAGCAGGTTCACCACATGGCGTAATCATGGTGGAGGCGGGAGCCAATCAGTTGCCAGAACGAGATATTATCGAGGCAATTGACTTTGGTTATGAAGCAGTGCGGGACTTAATCAAAGCCCAGGAAGATTTAGTAGCAGAACTGGGTCTGGTAATAGTGCAAGAAGCACCACCAGCAGTAGACCAGACGCTAGAAAATTATATCCGCGATCGCACTAGTAGTCAGATTAAGAAAATTCTGTCTCAATTTACTTTCACCAAACCCGAACGCGATGCAGCTTTAGATGTCGTCAAGGATGAAATTGCCACGACCATCGCCCAACTGCCACCAGAAGACCCAATTCGAGTTGCCGCAACCGCAAATAACAAGGCACTTGGTAACACTTTTAAAGATATTACCAAATACTTCATGCGGCGACAAATCATCGAAGATAACGTTCGGGTTGATGGTCGTAAACTCGATCAAGTGCGTCCTGTTTCTTGTTTAGTTGATGTCTTACCAAAGCGAGTCCACGGAAGCGGTCTATTTAACCGGGAACTAACTCAGGTATTATCCACTTGTACTCTGGGTACACCTGGGGACGCTCAAAACCTCAACGATGACATGCAGCTAGACCAACACAAGCGTTATCTGCATCATTACAACTTCCCGCCTTTCTCAGTCGGTGAAACCAAGCCAATGCGTGCCCCAGGAAGGCGCGAAATTGGTCACGGGGCATTAGCAGAGCGAGCCCTACTACCTGTGCTACCGTCAAAAGAACAATTTCCCTACGTGATTCGCATCGTATCGGAAGTACTTTCCTCCAACGGTTCCACTTCAATGGGTTCAGTCTGCGGTTCCACCCTCGCTTTGATGGATGCTGGTGTACCAATTATCAAACCCGTCAGTGGCGCAGCAATGGGTCTGATTAAGGATGGGGAAGAAGTGCGAATCCTGACCGACATCCAAGGCATTGAAGACTTTTTGGGCGACATGGACTTCAAAGTTGCCGGCACAGATACCGGGATTACCGCCTTGCAAATGGATATGAAAATCTCCGGTTTGTCTTTGGAGGTTATAGCCCAAGCCGTCCACCAAGCCAAAGCAGCCCGGTTGCACATTCTGGAGAAAATGCTTGCTTGCATTGACACGCCGCGCACTGAAACCTCACCATACGCCCCACGTCTGTTAACAATCAAAATTGATTCAGACATGATTGGTCTGGTTATCGGGCCTGGAGGCAAGACTATTAAGGGAATCACCGAGGAAACTGGTGCAAAAATTGACATCGAAGATGATGGCACCGTGACCATTTCGGCTGTGGATGAGAACAAGGCCAAGAGAGCCAAAAACATCATCCAAGGCATGACCCGCAAGCTGCATGAAGGGGATGTGTATGCAGGACGCATCACTCGCATTATACCGATAGGTGCATTTGTGGAATTTCTGCCCGGAAAAGAAGGCATGATCCACATTTCTCAACTAGCTGACTACCGCGTTGGCAAAGTTGAAGATGAAGTAGCGGTGGGCGATGAAGTAATTATCAAAGTGCGCGAAATTGATAACAAAGGTCGGATTAATCTCACCCGCTTGGGTATCCACCCAGATCAAGCAGCAGCAGCAAGAGAAGCTGCGGCGGTAAATCGGTAACTCGATTTGGGATTTTAGATTAGATTAAATCTAAAATCCGCGATGCCTATTGTGAAGGCATCGCCGTATGCTTCTCTAATTAGGGCTTGCTGAAAAAGTCATAAAAAAGCAATTTTAAGGGTTGACCAGTTATTCAAGCATGGACAGAGATATTTTTATGTTATCTATAGCTTAATGTAAGTAGGTCGGCGCAATTAAAGCTAACTGGCTAAGGCTGTCATTTGTCATTTGTCCTTCGTCATTCACAAGGGTTTTAAGCCTATTTACGTTTTGTAACATATTTATGTTTTTTCGCGCCAACTTACTTATTTTTATTCCCTATTGATATATTACGGTAAAGCGATCGCTTAAAGTTGTCGCATCTACAGCCATCGCTAGACGTTTTGGCCCCATACTTCGGCTACCCTCAAGACAGGCTCAGTACAAGTGCCCTATGCCCCACTCCCCTGCTAGGCTAGAAATAGCCGATACAGAAAAGAGGGAATCGAAAATATGCCGCATACAATTGTTACAGAAGTCTGTGAAGGCGTTGCTGACTGCGTAGGTGCTTGTCCAGTAGCTTGCATTCATGAGGGCCCAGGCAAAAATGCCAAGGGAACCGATTGGTACTGGATTGACTTTGCCACTTGCATCGACTGTGGTATATGTCTCCAAGTTTGCCCAGTAGAAGGGGCGATTCTTCCAGAAGAACGACCGGAGTTGCAAAAAACTCCGTAATAGTCCATAGTCAACAGTCAATAGCTAATACTTATGTTTGACTTGACTGTTGACCAATGACAAATGACCAATGACAAATGACAAATGACCAATGACAAATGACCAATGACCAATGACCAATGACAAATGACTATTTACTAGATGTTCAAAATGTCCATGCTGGATACATCAAAGATGTAGATATCCTGCAAGGTGTGAATTTCCAGGTTGCACCAGGGGAATTGGTAACAGTGATTGGCCCCAACGGTGCGGGTAAATCTACTTTGGCAAAAGCAATTTTTGGGCTTTTGATTCCCCACACAGGCACAATTACCTTCAAAGGTGAAAGTATCGTGGGGCTAAAGTCCAATCAAATCGTCCAACGAGGAATGTGCTACGTACCGCAAATCACCAATGTCTTCCCCTCTCTGAGTGTTGAAGAGAACTTGGAGATGGGTGCTTTTGTGCTTAACGTTCCCCTGAAACCAATTAAAGATAAAATATTTACTATGTTCCCCAGACTAAGCGATCGCCGTCGTCAACGTGCTGGTACTCTCTCTGGAGGAGAACGCCAGATGCTAGCGATGGGCAAAGCTTTGATGTTGGAACCTAGTTTGCTGATTTTGGATGAACCATCTGCTGCTTTATCTCCCATCTTGGTGACACAAGTGTTTGAGCAGATTAAACAAATTAATCAGGCGGGTACTGCGATCGTATTAGTAGAACAAAATGCCCGTAAGGCTTTAGAGATGGCTAATCGCGGATATGTACTGGAGTCTGGACGCGATGCGATCTCAGGCCCAGGTGAAGAATTGTTGAATGACCCGAAAGTGGGTGAACTATATCTGGGAGCAGGTAAGAGACATTAAGTTTTTTTAATCACTCTTGCCCCATTCAACATAACACCAGTTTTAATATGGGAACTTCGTCAGGCGATAGCGATGACTGGGTTGGGCTGCATCTACGCTATCTATAACTAATACAAAAGCCATAATACTTCCTGCCACTGCCGCGGCCGTCGTTTTCGATGCTCAAAGAATTCTCCCCAATAATCCTTGCGTTTCTAATCACATCTACAGCTAGTTGAGAAGTAAAACAGGACATTCATTCAGGAAAAAGTGACCAGAACGTAAATTACCCGAATCTGCCAAAACCCCTATTAACAATTCGTAATTATTAGTTAACCTGAGTTTGACGAGTTAAATGGCGTCCGCGTAATTAGAAGAATCAATCTTAGTACAGCTTTGCGTAAAATCGTGGCCAATTGAGGGTTGAAATTTAAACGCATAGGCGCCTCGCCTTCCCGCAGGGTAGGGGCGCAAAGGGAAGCGCAAAGGAACGCAAAGAGAATTCGCTACGAATTAATGAAATGTTGTACTTAGGATTTACGCATTGACAATAAATCCAAAATATGAATCAGGTAAAAACCAGATCTTTAGGATCAAAGGATAATTAAGAAAAACCTGAAATAACCTATTTTCGTTAATTCAGATCACGATGAATTTGTACAGTGGGTGAGTCCTAAATCTGTTATTATCTCCCTCAAAAGGGTAAGAACTGGAGCAAGACTGAGCCAAGACTTCCCAAAAAGTCAACGAAACTGGGGCTACCAGCGCTTACCTTCTCATTTACAGGTGTTTGCAGCTCTTTAATAAAAGCTTGGGCTGTTAGGGTTCCAGGGCTGTTGTTTTGGGATGTAAACAATTTTTCAGCAACTTGGGCATCTTGGAATGCACCTTGTCTATCTAATATTTGGTAACGGGCGACACCACGAGCTAAATAAGCACCCGCATATTCTGGCTTAATAGCGATCGCTTGATTAAAATAATTGATTGCTTGCTGTTGGTTGCCTTTTTGCGCTTCTGCTACACCCCAAGCATAAAATTCTTCTGGTGAAGCAATTTGTGATGGTATCCCAACTGCACCCTGGAAGTTAACACTATTCAAGTAAGCACCAGTCAATTCTGCATTTGCTAAGTAAGTATTTCTCAAATCAGCACCGGTCAAATTTGCCCCACCAAATTTAGCTTTGCTGAGGTTAACACCAAATAAACTAGCCCCACTCAAGTTTGCACCCCGTAAATCTGCACCGCTCAAGTTTGCACGGCTGAGGTTAGCACCTGTGAGATTAGCACCGCTCAAATTGGCTCCAGATAAGTCAGCCATCACTAAACCTGCACTGCTCAAATCGCAGTTTTGACATTGTTTGGTTGCCAATAACTGTCTAATATCTTCAGAATTTGCTGCTTGTACGGTTGTTGTCAGACTAATCGTGGTTAAAAATGCAGCTGCACCTACAATTTGGTTTTTCATATTCGCGTAATATTTCTTACTCAATACTGAACATTAACTGAGACGGATTTATACCTCAGCCTATGATATGAGCAATGTCAACGATTTGTCCTCTGTAGTTGTGTATATCACTTGTAAGTAGGTCGGCACGATTAAAGCTAACTGGATAAACCTGTCATTTGTCCTAAGTCAATTGGTCATTAGTAAAGATTTTAAGCCTATTTACGTTTCGTAATATACTTTAATTTTTTTCGCGCAACTTACTTAAATTGGCGATCGCTTTTCTACAGAATGATGCGCCCCTACGTTCGCAAAGCGTCCCGCAGGGATGGGATATTTTTTTAACTGAAAGTCCCTTTTATTCCCTGATTGTAAAGAAATATGAGACGATAGAAACATCAAGACAGTCAGAAAAACGTGAGTCAGCAAGACAAACTTTTGGAAAAAATCCTCTCTGGGACTTCTGATACAGACATCCCTTTTGCCCAATTATGGCAACTTTTATATCGACTAGGCTTTGATGAACGGATTCGTGGCGATCATCGTATTTTTATCAAAGCCGATGTTGAGGAAATCTTGAACCTGCAACATAAAAGAGGAAAAGCCAAAAGCTATCAAATTAAACAAATTCGGGCAGTGATTCTCAAGTATAAGCTAGGAACTAAAAATGATGTTTCGCTATGAAATTATTCTTTACTGGAGTGAATTAGATCAAGCTTTTATTGCGGAAGTACCAGAATTATCAGGCTGTGCTGCTGACGGTGATACTTATCAAGAAGCCTTGCATAATGTAGAATTAGTCATGGAAGAATGGATAGAAACAGCTAAAGATTTAGGGCGTCAAGTTCCTCACCCTAGACAGCGTTTGATCTACATTTAATCTTCCTCTGGGTTCTAGCCAACTGAGCAAGATTGAGATTAAAGTTGCATAATCAGGGCGGGCTTTTTGGCCCACCCCACAAGATATTGAGAGAATTTTGATAAATTAGCCTCAGCTTAAAGGCGTCTTTTTAGCGCCTCAATCAATGCTTTGGTTTCGCGTTTCACCTGATCAGTTTCACCAGCCATTTCGGTTTAAGAACTTATTTCTACAATTACTAAAGCTGGTCTAATTTTAGCAATGCTGCAACTCGTAGTTCTGTTGCAGGGTGACTGGAGAATAAGTTACCCAAAAATTGTCCAGAGATGGAATTGATAATTAATAACGGCTCATAAGCTGGATTGGCATTTAAAGGCATCTCTTTTGCTGAGGCTTCTAACCGTTGTAACGCTCTGGCTAAAGCGCGGGGATTACCAGTTAATTTAGCCGAACCGGCATCAGCAGAAAATTCTCGTGTCCGCGAAATTGCTAGCTGAATAATAGTGGCAGCCACCGGCGCAAGCATGACTGTTAATAAAACACCCAAAGGATTTCCACCTCTGTTGTCATCTCGTGAACCACCGCCAAACCATAGACTGTAACTAACCATTTGCGCTAGGAATGAGATAGCACCAGCGACAGTAGCAGCAACGGCTTGTGTGAGGGTGTCACGATTAATAATGTGGGTCAGCTCGTGGGCGATAACGCCCTCGAGTTCATCTTCTGGTAATATATTTAAAATACCTTGGGTGACAGCCACAGCAGCGTGTTCTGGATCGCGCCCTGTGGCGAAGGCATTAGCACCTTGACTCGGAACGATATAAACTTTCGGCATGGGAATGTTAGCGCGATCGCTCAATCTCTGCACCATCCGATAAAGTCCTGGTGCTTCTCCTTCAGTTACAGGCTGTGCCTGGTATACTGCCAAGGCAATTTTATCTGATTGATACCATGAAAATAGGTTTGTTACTGCTGCTAAACCAACTCCGATAATTAAGCCACTATAACCGCCAATTACCCAGTAACTAATTCCGATTAAAAGACCACTTAGCGCAGCTAGCAAAGCAGCCGTTTTTAATTGATTTGTCATATTTTCTGCTCTCCTACTAATGCTGTCCAATGCTGTGTAAATTTTCAGAAAACAGCATTACTTCAGCTACATTTTGATTGTATCCAAGCTAAAATTAGATATATGGTAGAGAAAACCTATCACATAAGTGCGGTTTTCCCACTTAACTTTTTGAAATCCTAATTTAGTTGTTTTTGATTGGTGGAGTTGAGTGCGATCGCAAATTCCAACTACAGGTTCAATCAGTTCAAGATTATTTTGAGAACTTCTGCTGCGCCAAAATCTTATCTAGTCGCATTTCCCAAAAATTAAAGGTGCGATCGCTACTTTCAATGATCGCTCTTTGCACTAAGTACAGATGCAGCATTAATTCGTGGTGAATTGAGGGTTGAAATTTAAACGCATAGGCGCAACTCTACCAGACGCACTCGCGTTCGCCTTCCCGCAGGGTAGGGGCGCAAAGGAACGCAAAGAGAATTCGCTACGAATTAATGAAATGTTGTACTAAGTAAGTCGGCGGAAATAAATCCAACTATGTTACAAAACGTAAACAGGCTTAAAACTCTTACCAATGACAAATGACAAATGACCAATGACCAATGACCAATGACCAATGACCAATGACCAATGACCAATGACCAATGACAAATGACAAATGACAGCCCCCACCAGTTAGCTTTAATTGCGCTGACTTAGTTAATGCCATCGCTATTTTGTTACCCCGCATCATCAAAAACTGTGCGATCGCGTTGTTGTTCTTCTAGTGAGACTTAAACAACCTTTTACCCCCTCATGTTCTCAAAAATGGATAAATCGAGCTTACAAATCACCATAATATGTGATTTATATTTGTCAGTACTGTAGTGAATAAGTTGTAATCCAGAACGTTCTATTTCTTGCAACAGGTTAGGGATTTCATACTTATGATGTCGCCAAATAGTAATCTCTTCACCTTCAGACATTTCAATCTTTTTATCGATCCTCATCTGACTGAAATTTATAGTGTAATTATGACGGAGTTTCAGATTAGCAACTATACTATCTGTTTTTAAATCATACTTTCTCACCAGTTCACAATCTTCTGATTTAATTCCAATTTTCTTTTTAACCCATCCATATACTTCCTCTACATGATACTTGCAGCCACCTCTAACTATTCCATCCCATTTAGAATTAGAACCAGTTTCGTTAGTGAATATGAGAAAATCATTTTTTCCCATGCTATCTCTAAAATTTTTGAGTACCTCATCTCGATTTTGATGATTTCCAATGGTAACTCCTAAGTGTAAAAATATTTTTGCTGTGTCGTCCATTTCAAGACTAGCTTGATTTTGGAATAATATTTCGGGTATACAATGATTCTCTATATCAATTGTGGAACTAATAAACTCGATGAGAGGAAACCATTTTGTAAAATTATTTTTGGAGACATGAAGTAGTTCTTCACTAATATCTAAGGCAATATATTTGTTAATTTTATCCAATTTATTAAGTCTTTGAATAAAATTTTTAACAGGATATGAATTTCCGGCACCAACGTCTACGATATTGACTTTTTCGCCAGTTTTAATATTGCCATTAAAGTATTGAAAATTATCCTTTAAAAGTTCAATTTCTACATTGGATGTTCGATACCATCTAGGAATAATATATTTTAGATAAAAGTCGTTCCAAATTTTTGCACCTCTACCTTTATAAGAATACTTTAGAGGTATTTCTCGTCTAACTTCTAATGCATCAATTATCCCGAAAACTTCTTCCTGAGAAAAAAGAGAGTAGAACTCAGAACTGGGCTTTGCTGTGCGACTGCTAGTAGTTGAGATATCTGAGGGAAGTTTAGAATTGCTATGAAAATTTTGAGCCATTGTTCTTGTTCTTTGGTTTTCTTAGATATTGAAAAGGATTAGCCGCAATGCTTGCCAAATAGGTATTCTCCCATACCACTGTCCCAAAAGTCAGAATTTACACCACAAATAAGAGAGGTACTCTATATCGCAATACGGTTCACTTAAGGGCTGAAACTCTTTTTTTTACGAACCACAGAGGCGCAGAGAACACAGAGAGAAGAGGAAATGCTTGACTGAACTTGCTCTATATCGGCCATTCGCTACTCTCAAATGGCCGATTGTTTTTTTACAATCAAAGTATGATAATTTTTCAAAGATACAGGGGTAAATACCATTGGTTGAGCAACCAGAACTCCAGGAAACTTCGTCGATACAGTCAATCCAGCGCGTGCTTGGGAGTTTGAACACTTACCGATGGACTTCGCTGGGAGCATTGGTCAGCCTGTTACTGTTGACGATCGCCAACGCACTCACCCCACAACTATTTCGCTGGGGAATTGATCAGGGTATCATCAAACAAAACCTCCAAATTGTGCTACACAGCGCCGCCTGGATGGTACTCGCCGCGATCGCTCGTGGTGTATTTAACTTTGGACAAAGCTATTTAGCAGAAGCGTTGTCTCAGGGTGTAGCCTATGATCTACGGAACAAAATTTTTAGCAAAATTCAAAATCTCAGTTTCAGTTATCATGACCAGGCGCAGACTTCCCAACTACTAACCCGTGTCACCAGCGATGTAGAGCAGATTCGTACCTTTATTGGCACCAATTTAATTCAGGTCATTGGTGGAGTTGTGACATTGGTGAGTGTTTCAGTGATTTTGCTGGTGATGAACTGGCAATTAGCACTGATTACCCTGACAGTAATACCCATAGCCACATGGTTGATGGCACGATTTATTACCCGAAATAACAAACTTTTTCGGCAAGTACAAGAGCAACTGAGTAATCTGAATGCTGTATTGCAAGAAAACTTACTAGGAATCCGGGTCGTAAAAGCCTTTGTGCGGGAGTCAAGGGAAAAGTCGCGTTACACAACCCTGAATGATGCCCTAGTCAAGGCAAACATCAAGACCATTAGCGCTATCCACAATACCTTCCCGTTTATCTTTTTGCTGAGTAATTTGGTAACACTGGCAGTTTTTGCCTACGGGGGAGCGGAGGTAATTGGGGGTAGATTTTCTATTGGCGAATTGGTGGCCTTTAACTCCTATTTAGCCTTGATTCTTCAACCAATTTTGTTAATTGGATTTGCTGCACCTGCGATCGCTCAATCAGCTGCTTCCGCCGAACGAGTCTACGAAGTTGTAGATGCAGAGGTAGAAATTCGCGATCGCCCCGGCGCTGTCCCATTTGATACCTGTGGAGGGAGAATCACCTTTGAAAATGTTTCCTTTCGCTATCCAGGAGCCACAACGGAAACTCTCAAAGAAGTGTCTTTTGAAACCAAGCCCAAGGAGTTGATCGCCGTTTTAGGGATGACTGGCTCCGGAAAAAGCACAATTATGAACCTGATTCCCCGCTTTTATGATGTCACAAAGGGTGTGATTCGCATTGACGGACGAGATATCAAAAGTTTCACGCTCAAAAGCCTCAGATCGCGTATTGGCATTGTATTTCAGGAAAGCACCCTTTTCTCAGGCACAATTAGGGAAAATATTGCCTACGCAAAACCCGATGCAACTATAGAGCAGGTGATTGAGGTGGCAAAAACTGCCCAAATGCACGATTTTATTACCAGTCTACCCGATGGCTACGAGACAATTGTGGGTGAGCGGGGCGTGGGCTTATCTGGTGGACAAAAACAACGAATTGCGATCGCTCGTACCTTGCTAACCGATTACAGCATTCTGATTTTGGACGATAGTACCTCAGCTGTGGATGCCAAAACTGCTGTCCAAATTCAAGCTGAACTAGATGACTTAATGCGTCAAAAAGCTTGTACAACTTTTGTGGTAGCTCAACGCATCAGCACCGTCAAGAATGCTGATCGGATTTTTCTCATGGATAAAGGACGATTGGTGGCACAAGGCACTCACGAGGAATTGATGCAAAGTAGCCCACTCTACGGTGTGATTTTGGAATCTCAGGTAAAGCCGAAGGAGAAAAAATGAGAGGCACTATTCCCGTTGTTGCATCTGAGGAAAACGCGAATCAGCAACTCTCCACCCTGCGGCGCTTTTTGCAATACTTCCTACTCTATCGCCAAGAAATTCCCATCGCCCTGACATTAGTATTGATTGGTGCTATAACCCAGGCAATTGGGCCATTCTTTCTCGGCTGGTCGATTGATCATCTGATAAAACAAGGGAATTTGCAGGGACTGCTGCTGTTATTAGGTCTACTAGCGCTGAATTATGGACTTGGTATTTTGGCAATCCGGGGGCAAATTATTCGAGTCGGCTGGATTATGCAGCGATTGCTGGCTCAATTAAGGCAAGACATTTTTATTAAAATCCAAAGTTTACCACTCAGCTTTTTTGACCGCAGCGAAGCAGGTGATTTAATGAGCCGCTTGCTGAATGATGTTAATACCGTGAATCAAGCATTTGGACTGACGATCGCCCAAATGCTGGGCAACACTTTTAGTTTGGTCGGTATAATCATTGCGATGCTCTCAATCAACCTGCAACTCGGTTTGTTAAGCAATCTGGTTGTGCCACTGATGATTTTTACTACCAGCTTATTTGCACGTTGGGCAAGAGCCAGATTTCGCGTCACCCGACAAACCATTGGAGAGCTTTCTGCCAAGTTAGAAGAAGATATTGTCAGTGTGCGAGAAGCACAGGCATTTAATCGTGTACAAATGAACATCGAAGAATTCGACATTCTCAACGCCGCCAATCGGGATGCCAACGTTGAGGCTGTAGCAATTACTTCAGCCTTTTTGCCCTCCATCGATTTTCTCAACACACTAGCAACCGCAGGGGTGCTAGCTTATGGTGGCTATCTCGCCGTAACAGGAGGAGCAACAGTAGGTGTAGTCACATCCTTTTTACTTTACGTTCAGCAGTTCTTCCGCCCGATCCAAATTCTCAGCCAGTTTTACACCCAAGCTCAATCTGCCTTCGCCGGATTAGAGCGAATCTTTTTATTACTAGATGAACCGTCACAACTCAAAGACGCACCCGATGCGACAGAAATGCCGGCCATTCAGGGTGAAGTTAGATTTGAAAATGTCAAATTTGGCTACAATCCAAATCAGCTAGTTCTCAAAGGAGTGAATTTACACGCCTATCCAGGGCAGATGGTTGCCTTAGTAGGGCCGACCGGTTCCGGAAAAACCACAATTATTAACTTGATTTTGCGCTTCTACGATGTATCTGGCGGTGCAGTGAAAATTGATGATACTGATGTGCGTAGTGTTACTCAAGCAAGTCTGCGCCGTCAAATAGGCATCGTCCTACAAGACAATATTCTATTTAGCGGTACCGTCGCTGAAAACATTGCCTTTGGCGCTCCTGACTCCACCCAAGCTGATATCGAAGCGGCTGCACAAATGGCAAATGTGCATGAGTTCATTACCTCACTACCACAGGGTTATACAACTCAATTGGGTGAACGGGGAGCGCCCTTGAGCCAGGGACAGCGACAACTGATCAGTATTGCCCGTGCGGTGTTAATTAACCCCCGGATTTTGATTCTTGATGAAGCCACCAGCAGCATCGATACCCGCACAGAAGCGCTAGTCCAAAGTGCGATCGCCCGTTTGCTGCAAGGTCGTACCAGTTTCGTAATTGCCCACCGCCTGAGTACAGTTACTCAGGCAGATCAGGTATTAGTAATTCAGCAGGGACAAATTGTCGAGCAGGGTACTCACGCCCAACTGATCAATCAGCAGGGTGTTTATGGCAACCTCTATGCTCTCCAACTGGGTGCAGCAGACACAATGGTTCTTCAAAACGAAAAGTAAAATAAATTATCAATTGCAGCAAAAGAATGAAGCTACCTGATTTAGATTCACAAACCATCGATCGCATCATTGAAATGGCGTGGGAAGATAGAACATCTTTTGATGCCATTGAAGCTCAGTTTGGGCTGCTGGAGAAACAAGTAATCGCCCTGATGAGGCGGGAAATGAAGGAATCTAGTTTCCAGATGTGGCGAGAGCGAGTCACCAAACGCAATACAAAGCATTTATCTAAGCGAGAATTTATTGCCGGTCGGTTTAAATCGCATAATCAAAAAGCATAAGTGATAAATAGAGGTATTGACGAATACAGTAGCCCTAAATTAACTGTGAGAAAATAATAGTGTTTTGAATGTAACCAAGTATTGGGCAGGGCTATTTCATTCTAGACATAAACCACCCGGAACTGAAGTTCCTGGCTCATAACTAAAGTCCGTTTTAACGGACTATAACCCAATACGCTTGGGTTAAGAGAATAGTAGGTTGGGTTGAGCGTAAGCGTTACCCAACAAAGTCTCGATAATGTTGGGTTTCGTTCCTCAACCCAACCTACTGAAGTTCCTCTCTTATAACTCAAGTCAGTTTTAACGGACTATAACCTTTTCTCAGTCGTCTAAAGACTACTTTCGCTATTAGACTCAGAATTAATTCTGAGGCGGGCTAGATGAGAATGAAATAGCCCTGAAGTATTGGGTGCAAAATGCTGATGCGATCGCTAACTGAATTGAACCTACCTTTTCACGGCGTCTGGAAAACCTCTCTTCTATTTCTCTCTTCCTTTAAGGAGAGAGACTTTGAATTTCCCCCTTAGAGCATCGAGAAGGGGGTTAGGTTTTTAGTGGACTTTTCCACATAACCTGAATTGTCAGGAATTGAACCAAGCCTATCAATAATTTTGTGGAATCAAAGGCGCATTTACACACAAACTTATAAGGTAATTAAAATGACTTACGATTCAGAAGATGTGCAAAAAATCCTTGAAATAGCACTCACTCGTAAACAGGAAGGTGAATTTTCACGAGAACAGCTTATAGAAATGGCATCTGAGCTAGGTATTTCTTCTAATATTTTGAAAACAACTGAACAAAATTGGTTGGCTCAACAAGAAGAGGAACGTTCGCAACGCACATTTAATACTTTCCGACGCAAAGCCTTTTGGGCACACTTTGTTTCCTTCCTAGCGGTGAATTTATTCCTCATTCTCTTGAATTTAATCACTAGTCCTAGTTATTTTTGGGCTATCTTCCCAGTCCTAGGATGGGGGTTAGGACTATTTTTTCATTGGCGCAGTATTTATCAGACTAAATCACAGGATTAGAAGATAGCTTTTTATTTCCCTCGTTTTTAAGTAGGACTTACGCAATAACTCTCTGAAACCTTATTCCTTTGTCTCCTTTGCGTCCTTCTCCCAGGGGGAGACGCACTCGCGTTTGCGGTTCGTTTTCTCATGATTTTGCGTAAGTCATGTTAAGGTAATGCACTTGAGTTAGGGACTTCCAAATAGGAAAATACTCAACTACGTTTTGTGGGGTGGGCGACACGAGAGCCCGTAGGCAAGGGCGTCAAGCGGATGTGGGATAAAACACCCAAATCGGCACAATTTTTTTCTGCTGAGTTTCCGAAAATATTAAATTTAATGGAAGATTTAATCAATTGAGAGGGGTTTACGCTACCTAGATGGGAATGCGTCAACAAAGGACTCAATCAATGGGATATGTAATTGCTACTGCGAATATGAAAGGTGGCGTTGGTAAAACAACTCTCACCGTCAACTTAGCTACTTGTTTAGCTAAAAATCATGGAAAGCGGGTGCTTGTCCTTGATTTAGACAGCCAAATTAGCGCCACACTCAGTTTGATGTCACCTTTAGATTTTGCCAAGCGTCGGAAACAAAGCAAGACATTTAGGTATCTGATAGACGAAGTTATCAATCCAGATCCACAAGCAAAACTCACAATTCAAGATATCATTCAATCTCAAGTTTGTAATCTTCCCGGACTGGATTTATTACCGGGAGATATCGACTTATATGATGAATTTGTGGTTTCAGAAATGCTGTATAAACAAGCAACTGCTTTAGGTGAACAGGACTTTGAAACCATTTGGAATCGCTTTGAAAGAGTCTTAATTAATAACATCTTAAAACCAGTGCGCCAAGAATATGATTTTATCCTTCTCGATTGTGCCCCTGGCTATAATCTCTTGACTCGTAGCGCTTTAGCCGCCAGCGATTTTTACATACTTCCTGCTAAACCAGAACCATTATCTGTAGTGGGTATTCAACTGCTAGAAAGACGAATTGCCCAATTAAAAGACAGTCACGGACATGAAACCAAGATAGATATAAAAATGCTGGGAATTGTATTTAGTATGTCCAGTGCTAACCTTCTCACTGGCAGATATTATAAACAAGTGATGCACCGCGTTGTTGAAGATTTTGGTGTAGAAAAAATTTGTAAAGTACAAATTCCAGTTGATGTCAATGTTGCTAAGGCTGTTGATAGTTTTATGCCAGCAGTTTTAAATGCTCCTCAATCATCCGGTTCAAAAGCTTTCTTTCAGTTAACTCAGGAGTTGTTGCAAAAGCTATAGCCCAATGGCAGATTTCGGCTTTGTTCGATAAGTCACAAGATAATTGTAGGTTGGGTTGAACTTTAGTGTTACCCAACAAACCCCGCTCTTCGGTTGGGTTTCGTTCCTCAAACGCCACGTGCTTCAAGTCGGGGAACCCGCCCAACGCAGTGGCTCCCCAACCTACGCAATACAAGGTTTTTGACGCTAACCCAAGCGTATTGGATTAAGGGGAGCCAGTGCAGTCTTCTCCCTTGGCGCTAGCCTCTCCCCTTGGGAGAAGGGGAGACGTGGGAAATAATTTATACCTCTTTCCAGAAACTTTTAAGAGATTTTATCAGTCTGGTTCTCCAAATTCTGGAAAAATCTGCCAATGTCATCTTCTGCTCAAGGTATTCCCGGATTACCTGATTTGACGCATCCGGTTGAGCTTGTCCAATTTGGAACCGAGGCGCTCAAAACTTCACTGTTATTAGTATTTTTGATTGTAGCTTTAGGAGTTGCGATCGCTCTGATTAGTTTTTCCCTGCGTCGAAGCCAGTCGGAACAAGTAATAATCATCGGCGAGTGGGCTATTCGTTATTCCCAACTTTTGCAGGGATTACAGCATTTAACTCTAGTATTCGTTCTGTTAGTACCGGGATTTTTTCTCTGTTCAACTTTAAGCAATCGTTACCACCACTGGGAACAAGCAAGGGTGGCTCAAGTAGCTGAAAGTGTTGCAGGTGAAAAACTCGAACAATTTGCGCCTCAAGTCCGCTACTCTATTCAAGAGCCATACTCTTATAACACTCAAGTCAATGGCAAGATTGTCAAGGTAAATGAGACACGAGAAATCAACCGCTTCTTAACGTTGGCTGGTTCGCAAATTCAAGTCAAGCTTGACCAAAGTGTAGATGTTCCAGGTCGTAGTTCAATTTATCGGGCAAATTATACTGCCGATTATAAAGTAGTTAACCAACTCAAGGATATTAATAATTTTTTCTTTGAAGCACGCCCACCCAACGGCTCCATACTGCTTTCTAGCTACAAAATCGAGCGTGACGGGACTAGATTGCAACAAATCAATCCAGAAGACTATGGTTTTCCGTTCCGCCTGCAACCAGGGGAAGAAACCAGCTTTCGAGTTACCTATGAGGCTAGAGGCGGGCCTCGCTGGGTTTATAGTGCAGAGGGACAGATTTTATCTAACTTCCGCCTCACAGCAATTGCTAACTTTGCTCCGGCTAATTTTGCCAGTGGTATTGAACCTAATGAGATTAAATCTGACGGACGCAGTACTCAATTTACTTGGAAATTTGATGATAATGTTTCAGTCAAAAATCCATTTGGAGTATTTACCAACACCGAACCTATTAGGAATACGGGCGTAATTCCGCGTCTTTTATTACTAGCACCAGCAATATTTTTATGGTGGATATTGTTGTTATATTTGTCACTGCCAATGAGGTTCAAAAATGTAGCGATCGCTGGTAGTATTTTCTTTGCTTGTCTGTTAACGTTGACCTATCTAGCTCGCGTTATAAATGCTCAGTTGGCTTGGACTTTAATTTCCATTATCTTACTAATTTTGACATGGGGATTGGGAGCGAGCCGCAGTGCTTCCCTTGCTGCAATTATCTGCACAATTGCTGGAGCAGTTTTACCTATTTTTGGATTATTAGTACCCTTCAGCGGCCTCACACTTAGTCTAGCGGGTTTGCTTTCAGCCGTCTGGCTAGCAGTTCGTCACTGGTATGGCTATTGAGGGTTGAAATTTAAACGCATAGGCGCAACTCTTGGAGACGCACTCGCGTTCGCCTTCCCGTAGGGTAGGGGCGCAAAGGTTCGCAGAGAATTCGCTACGAATTTATGAAATATTGTACTAAGTCAATTGGTCATTAGTAAGGATTTTAACCATATTTACGTTTCGTAACATAATTGGTTTTTTTCGCACCAACTTACTTAGGTGATTCCGCTATGATTAACAAAGTTTTAACAAATGGTACTCATGGATAACGATTTACTAGCTTTCTTTGCAGGCGCTGGATTACTCATTCTCTATCTCATCTTCTCTGCATTAACTGAGATGGGAACTAAGCTACCTTGGAAAAAATAAGCTGATGGGGCGATCACAATTCAAAATTGTTAAATATCGCACCTCTACAATAATAATGCACGAATTTGCTTACTTTTATGTTGAATATTATTAATGCATATTATTACTAGATTCTTTTTTTACTTTCTACACTGTATGAATGCTAAAATCCTCAAGTAGACAGTTAGGATACCTAGATGCCAGTTGTAGCTAACTCAATCAAGTTTGGTACAGACGGCTGGCGGGGCGTTATTGGTGACGAGTTCACCTTTGAACGTCTAGCCCTGGTCGCACCAGTTGCCGCAAAAGTATTATATGACACATATTTTTCTACGGCGGGTAGCCGCACTATAATTGTCGGTTACGATCGCCGATTCATGGCCGAAGACTTTGCTCGTGCTGTTGCCGATACTGTCAGTGCTGTCGGATTTGATGTCCTACTGAGCGAAACCTACGCCCCAACCCCAGCTTATAGTTGGGCGGCAAAACAACTCAATGCTTTAGGAGCGCTGGTAATTACAGCCAGTCATAATCCAGGGGCATATTTGGGTTTAAAAGTCAAGGGTTATTTTGGTGGATCGGTACCGCCAGAAGTCACAAAAGAGATCGAAGCGCAGTTATCAGTGGGAGTACCATTAGCAGCTACCCCAGGCAAACAAGAGAAGTTCGATCCTTGGCCCAGCTATACCCAAGCGTTAGAAGGTAAAGTTGATATTGTCAAACTTCGAGAAGCGATCGCATCTGGCAAATTGACGTTATTTGCTGATGTGATGCATGGCGCGGCGGCTGGCGGATTGGCGAAACTACTAGGCAATCAGGTCAAAGAAATCAACTCAGAACGCGACCCCCTATTTGGTGGCGGTGCGCCGGAACCCTTACCTAAATACCTTTCAAAGCTATTTGAAGTTATTAAAACTCACCGAGAAACCGATAAATCAGGTTTAACAGTGGGGTTGGTATTTGATGGAGACTGCGATCGCATCGCAGCAGTGGATGGACAAGCCAACTTCCTAAGTTCCCAAGTATTAATCCCAATATTAATCGACCACTTAACCTTAAGACGCGGCTTTAGTGGTGAAATAGTCAAAACTGTTAGTGGTTCGGACTTGATGCCCCTTGTGGCATCATTACATAACCTGTCAATATTTGAGACAGCAGTTGGTTATAAATACATCGCTGACAGAATGTTAGCAGCAAAAGTGTTACTGGGTGGCGAAGAATCGGGCGGAATTGGCTATGGGAGCCATATTCCCGAACGTGATGCACTACTGTCAGCATTGTACGTCCTAGAGGCGATCGTCGAATCCGGTTTGGATTTAGGGGAATATTATCGCTACTTACAGAAACAAACAGGGTTTACCTCAGCATACGATCGCATTGATTTACCCTTAGCAAGTATGGAAGTGCGATCGCGTCTTTTGCAACAACTACAAACCCAACCCTTAACGGAAATTGCCGGGTTAGCAGTAATTGATTGTCAAACAATTGACGGCTACAAGTATCGCCTAGCTGATAAAAGTTGGTTAATGATTCGCTTTAGCGGTACTGAGCCAGTTTTACGCCTGTACTGCGAAGCCCCAACAATTGAGCAAGTGCATCAAACTCTTACTTGGGCGAAACAGTGGGCGGAGTAAAATTAATTATTAACCATTTGTCATTAGTCCTTTGTCCTTGGTAAATGACCAATAGACATAGGAGTGAAAAAGAATTGTTTTGACGTAGCACTGCTACGTCTCTACAAGGGTTCTGGGTAACGCATATTTAATTTCACCAGATGTCTAATGATATCATGTCCGTTTAATTACTTATTAAACCCGAAGAACCCCAAAGAGCCAAAACTACGCTTATTCTGCCCTCCCCAAAGCATCGGGGAGGAACTGGGGGTGGGTGCAATGACTGTGCGAATCATAACTAATTAATTATGCGGACATGATATGACAAATGACCAATGACAAATGACCAATGACAAATGACAAATGACAAATGACCAATGACCAATGACCAATGACAAATGACCAATGACCAATGACCAATGACAAATGACCAAATTACTTGTAGTAGCCACAGGAAATCCAGGAAAGTTGCGGGAAATGCAAGCTTACCTAGAAAATTCAGGTTGGGAATTAACCCTCAAACCTGAAGAATTAGACATTGAAGAGACGGGCGAAACTTTTGCCGCCAACGCTTGTCTGAAAGCGTCACAAATTGCTAAAGCCACAGGAAACTGGGCAATTGCTGATGATTCTGGCTTGCAAATAGATGCCCTAAATGGCGCACCAGGAGTGTATTCTGCACGTTACGCCAAAACTGACTCAGAACGCATTGCTAGGGTATTGAAAGAATTGGGTAACGCAGTCAATCGACAAGCTCAATTTGTTTGTGCAGTAGCGATCGCTCGTCCTGATGGTGCGATCGTATTAGAATCTGAAGGTGTTTGTCGCGGCGAAATTCTCCACGCACCTCGTGGTGATAGTGGTTTTGGCTACGACCCAATTTTTTATGTGCAAGAGTTGCAATTGACCTTTGCTGAGATGACACGAGAGTTGAAGGGGTCAATTAGCCATAGAGGCAAGGCTTTTACAGCTTTACTTCCGCAACTCGAAGAGTTAGGAGTACGCCTAACTCCTAACTCCTAACTCCTAACTCCTAACTTTTTTAAACTGCTTCCGTGTTCTTTTCGCCGGTGCGAATCCGAATCACTTGCTCAACAGGCGAGATAAAAATTTTACCATCGCCGATTTCGCCAGTGCGGGCAGCAGCAATAATTTTGTCCACCACCATATCAACCTGATTGTCTTCAACTACGATTTCCACTTTGAGTTTTTGCAGAAACTCAACGGTGTACTCAGAACCACGATAGCGTTCAGTTTGACCTTTTTGCCGTCCGAACCCCCGGACTTCAGAAACAGTCATGCCAACGATACCAGCGTTAACTAAGGCAATTTTCACCTCATCCAGCTTAAATGGGCGGATAATAGCTTCTACTTTTTTCATATTCTGGACTCCTGACTTCTACTAGCTTCGTTTATATATCTAACCAGATCCGCAGTCGGAAGCTGTAACTAGCAGTGCTTTTCCTAAAAGATATGTAATAATTACCACTTTTTTTAAATGTAAATGCTTTGCTTGAGAGTTTGGGACATGAGAAGCAGCAAGGATTTATTAATTGGATAATCTTCGAGGTTCTAACATCGGACTTACGCAATAACTCTCTGAAACTCTTATTCCTTTAACTAACGTTTCTGATGTTCAAACAAGGGACGTACAACGAAATATCCAGCGCTAAAGGCAGTCAGCATGATTAGCAAGATGGTGATAATTAACCACCAACCACTAACTTCCTTGGCATCTGGCTCAGTAGTAGAATAATAACTTACTTGTTGCTCTTCTATAAAAATGGGTTCTGGTATCGAAAAATTCATTTCCATTACAGGTGCAGAAGATTCTTGGCGGCAACTTTTATCGGGTGGTGCTTTGGGCACAACAGATGGACGCGAACGAGAAACCTGCTGACGTGGAGGCGCTTGTGTTGGTGGCTGTTTCGCAACACTTTTTACATCGCCAGAAGCTTGGGTAGCTCGATAATAACTAGGTGTAGCATGGGAATCCACAAAATTTTGCAACTGAGAAAAAGACTCAACAACTTTAGTAATTTCTTGGCGTAATAGTTGATTTTCTTGTGCTAGTTGCTGATTTTGGGTGGTGAGTGCATTTAGCTTCGCCTGTGCTGCTTGCAACTCTGTTGACAATTCCCTGTATACAGATAGTGGTACAGAGGGTGGGTAGGCTTGAGTAGTCTGTGTTGGCGAATTCCTGTGAACAGAACCTATGGTTGTTCGCATCGGGGGCTTGGTATTAAAAATCAAAGTAATTAGATCGTACAGAGATGCTAACAGAGATAGTCACCCCTGAAACTATGCCCAAGAATAATGGAAAAATATCCAAAGGGCAAAGATTTCTGATTGGCGCATGGGTTATTCTCCTTGTCCCCCCTCTGCTCTAATTTCCGTGATCACGGTTAATTTCGTAACAGTGGGAAGAAGTGCCCTACAGGGCCTTGCCCTTCGCCAATATCTAGGGCGTAAGTGAGTGCAGTAGTCACATACTCTTTTGCTTGTTGCACTGCCTGCCATAAGTTTTTTCCCTTAGCCAGATTAGCAGCGATCGCAGCCGATAGTGTACAACCAGTACCATGAGTATTTTTTGTTTCTACTTGCTGGCAAGTCAAAACTTCCAACTTCTCCCCATCAAACCAGATATCAATGCCACGCAAATCTCCCTGCATACCTCCACCCTTGACTAAAACAGCCTTCGTCTTTAAAGTCTTGTGAATAATTTCAGCAGCAGCTTGCATATCCTCCAAGGAATTAATTTGTAAACCGCTCAATATCTGCGCTTCATAGCGATTGGGCGTGATTATAACCGCTTTGGGAATCAGGACATGGCACAGAGTCTTCACAGCATCATCATTAATTAATTGTGCCCCTGTACGTGACACCATTACTGGATCAACTACTAGATTATTGATTTGTAAAGCTTCTACCTGCTGGGCAACTGCAAAGATAATTTCCTGATTGAGCAACATTCCTGTTTTGGCAGCTTGTACGCCAATATCCTCAACTACTGCCTGAATTTGCGCCATAACAGCCTCTGTTGGCATGGCATCAACTCTTTTCACTCCTAGAGTGTTTTGTGCGGTGACGCAGGTTATAGCGCTAGTACCGTGGACACAGTGAAAAGCAAAGGTGCGTAAATCAGCTTGAATTCCTGCACCGCCACCACTATCTGAACCAGCAATGGTTAAAGCAACCGGTATTCTGGAGTTTATTTGAGTGTTCATATTTTGAAGATTAAGTAAGTTGGCGGCATAAGTAGGTTGGCGCAATTAAAGTTAACTGGCTAAGGCTGTCATTTGTCATTGGTCATTGGTCACTTGTACTGCCCTTCTCTACGAGAGGCTGCGCCAACGACTACGCTCAGGAACCGCGAAGTCGTTGGCGCAGACTCTCCAAGAGTTGTATTGGTCATTAGTAAAGACTTTAAGCCTATTTACGTTTCGTAACATACTTTGATTTTTTCGCACCAACTTAGTTAAACAAACTGGGAATTAACAGAACTCCACCACAACCCTTCCATAATATTTCTGCCTTTGTTGTAAAAAAGTTTACTGTAATACGGAGAATTACTGTTATCAAGTGCTTTTTTTAAAGGTTACTTTTAATTAAGTTCACAAAGCTCAATTACACCGCTTGGAACAGGTTCGACTAAGTTGTTACATTAGTCCCCTTAAGTTAAAGGGTGAACTTACTAAAGTTTCAACCAATTTAATTTTGAACACTGCAACTTTAAGTCCTCAGTTATCAGCCAGGGGTGCATTTTACCATGCCGATTTGGCAACCTTCTGAGCGAAGCGTCTATGCGCTAATCGTCCGATTGTTCTCAACAAAACCCTGACGATTGACCATATCGATACCCCTAGTTTAACCATCAACGGTTGACAGCAGAGAAAATTTTCAGTTTTACAACAGCGTTTTTACAACCGACGCGATTTCAAGTCGCGATCGCACAACTGCGACTGTTTTGAAGAGTCCAGACAGATCACCCATTCAAATAACTACCAATCCCCTTTATATACATTCGGAGTAAATCTATGGCTGGCAAAACATACTACGTTTCTGGAACAGGTAATGATCAAAACTCAGGATTAAAAGAAGACGCAGCATTCCGCACTCTTCAAGAAGCTGCATACTTGGTGGAAGCAGGTGATACTGTCTATGTGATGAATGGTACTTACACCTCGCCTTACTCTACGATTCTGAATATTGCAAATAAGCATGGTAGGGCTGACGCACCGATCACATTTACTGCGTATCCTGGACACACACCTGTTTTAGAAGCAGGCAAAAATATTTGGAATGGTGTATCAATTTCAGGCTCTTCTTACATAGTAGTTGAAGGCTTGACATTAGTAGGAGCACGAGATGAAATTACATTAGAATATGCGCTCCAGGAAAAAGAGAATATGAATAACCCAGCAACATCTGGGAACGGTATTTATGTTGGAATATTCAGGAATAGCAACAAAACGCTAAATTCACATCACATCACAATTAACAATAACAACGTTTCTAAGTTTCCAGGAGCCGGGATTGTAACAACACAAAGTGACTACGTTACAGTAGAAAACAATGTCGTTTCTGGAAATGCTTGGTACTCACCTCATGGAAACCAAGGAATTACAATGTTTGAACTTTGGAACTATGATCAAAACGTCACAGATTACAAAGTAATTATTCGAGGTAATACCTCTTTTGATAATAAACAATTAGTTCCTTGGCTGAAGGCAGGAGAAATAACTGAGGGTCATGGAATAATGCTTGACTACTCTTATGTTGGAAGGGTTGCTTACACTGGTAAAGCCTTAATCAGTGATAACACCATTTACAACAATGGTGGGGCAGCTATTCAGCTTTTCAAAGGAGTAAACTCTGTAGACATTGTAAATAATACAACTTATCACAATTCCCAAATACTTTCAAAGGGAGAAATTTTCCTTAACAGTGTTAAAAATGTTCAGGTCTACAACAATATCATGTATGCAAGTAACGGAGAGTTGACCATTCTCACTGAGAATTCTAGTAATACTACATTTGGCAATAACATTGCTTACAACGGAGCTGTTAAAGGTAAAGGTACAGGATTAGAAAATACTATAAACAAAGACCCGTTGTTTGTTGATGCAGCAAATAGTGACTTTCGGCTCAAACCTGGAAGTCCTGCGATCGATGCTGGTTCCAATATCTTCAATAGCATCACTAAGAATATTCCTGTGGATGGTGATGGTAATGGCACCGCAGTGATTGATATGGGTGCAAAGGAAGCCGGTATTAAGCCTACTCCGGAAATTCAAGTTCTTAATGGCGCATTTAGCATTGTGGACGGCAGTACTAGTGCTATTGATTTAGGTAACGCCCTTGTTGGCGACACCCTGACCAAAACCTTTACTATTCGGAATACGGGCACAGGCGCACTCAAACTAAGTAATCTGCAAGTTCCCAAAGGCTTTAGTTTGGTAGGAATCTTACCTACGACTGTGGCTGTAAATGCTTCTGCCACTTTATCTGTAGGACTGGATACGACTAAAGCTGGAACCTACAAGGGCAAGCTGAGTTTTAACAACAACGATATTGACGAAAGCCTCTTTGACTTTGCGATCAGTGGCAAAGTTAATACTGCTCCAGAAATTCAAGTTCTCAATGGCAAACTTGACATTGTGGACGACACCAGTAACATTGACTTCGGCAACGTCCTTGTTGGTAGTACTTTGACTAAAACCTTCACTATTAAGAACACAGGCACAGCCACACTCAAACTGAGTAATCTGGAACTTCCCAAAGGCTTTAGTTTGGTAAAAACCCTACCTGCGACTGTGGCTGCCAAGGCTTCTACGACCCTATCTGTGGCACTAAACACCACTACACCAGGAACCTACACTGGCAACCTCAGTTTCAAAAACAATGATAGTGACGAAAGCCCCTTTGACATTGCTATTACTGGCACAGTTGCTCAACTTCTCAATGGCACTGACGATTCGGAGTACTTAAAAGGGAATGCCCCAGCCAACAGGATTTATGCCCTTGGGGGAGACGATACCATCATCGGTAATTTCGGAAATGACCAACTTTGGGGAGGCAACGGAAACGATACTCTCTGGGGACAAAGTGGTAATGACGTGCTTTACGGTGATAATGGTAACGACTGGCTTTACGGTGATAACGGTAACGACTGGCTTTATGGTGGTAAAGGTAATGATGTGCTGACTGGTGGAGGCTCTGGTACTGACACCTTTGTATTGGCTCCTGGTGAGGGCACGGACTTGATTACTGACTTTAAAGTAGGTACAGATCTGATTGCTTTATCGGGTGGTCTCAAGTTCGGTCAATTGTCCATAGGACAACAAGGAAGTCAATCCTTGATTGTGAATACTTCTAACAATCTAGTCTTGGCGAAGTTAGATGCGGTCAGTGCGGTATCACTCTTGGCTGAAACTTTTATCACTATTTAGTTGAGTCTGATTCATGGCTCAGTTAAGACAAAGTAAGGGAGGTAGGAGGGAGTTAGTTGTCTCTTTTGCTCCCTACTCTTGAACGCACCGCCAAGCAAATCTTGCGATTATGGTTGGGGATTCTTGCGCTTTTGAAGCCAAAAGACTTCTAAGCGTTCCCAGGCATAATGGCGTCCTCAGTGAATCGTAGAAACTTTTGTCTACCCAAACCCCAGAAAAACTAGCAATTCCTAAATAAATAATTGCTGTAAATGGTCGTGCCTCTACGAAATTTCGCTTTGCCGTACCAGTATTATTCTACTACAATGAAGATTCACTTTTATTTTGGTTCTCCCTAACCCCACCTAAAATGTAAACATTTCCAAGTATTTTTAGGTGGGGACTGCGGAAGAACATTTCTGTTCAAAAGACATCTGGTGAAATTAAATATGCGTTACCCAGAACCCTTGTAGAGACGTAGCACTGCTACGTCTCTACATTCTTTTCACTCCTATGTCTAAAGATTTTGGCGGCGAAACTCAGAGGGCGTGAGGCGCATGGGTTTTTCCGGGTTCCAGATTCCTTTGCCCATGAGTCTAGCCCATTGTTGGGCACGTTCTAAACGCTGGTCATATTTGTGGTTAGGCGATCGCTCAACAAACATTGCATTCCCTTGTTTCACCAATTCTTCATTCAACAACAGCTGATTTTTCCACACATAAGCTAGAGTTCGCCCGATTTTATCTTTTGCTTCTAAATCAAACTCCAGCGTTACCGACTGTTCTGCGCCACCAATTAGATTCTCTAACTGTTCTTTTGCTCCTTCCCCCCAAGGCCTCTGTCGCAAATCTGGTGCATCAATACCAACTAAGCGCACTTGGGAAATCAAATTTGGTTTTTCATCCATACCTAACACTTCCAAGCTTTGCCCACTAACTACCCGCGCTACTTTTACCTGAGCCTCATTGTTTGGCCGCTGGGTTTTACCTTGACAACTCACCAAGAGCAATAAGCAAGCCAAAATGGCTATTTTTCGCACCCAGTCACCAATACGCACAGCCATTAATACTTTGGTGAGGTTGAATTTTTTATTCCTCATCTAAGGGTAAACCCGCTTTAACTCTCCCCCTAGCAAAATAGCGTCCAAATTGGAGTTCGTAGACTTCATCTTCGTCTTGTGTTTCTACCTCCAAGTCAGAACGAGGATAACTTACACACAACAAGGCATAACCTTGGCGACGTAAATCTGACGATAATCCCATCGCCTCTGGTTGGTAAATTTCTCCCGACAACACCCTCACGGCACAAGTGGTACAAGCCCCGTTGCGGCAGCAAAATGGTAGTTCCACCCCTTGTTTTTCAGCAGTGTGTAGGATGTAGCGGTCTTCTGGCACTTGTAGGGTGGATGTTTTGCCAGTGGCGCGATCGCGAACTCTAATTGTGTATGTACGGGACATCTGGATTTGCGTTTTGGGATTGGGACTTTCAGATTCAATGGAAAATATCTTACTTTATCTTTGCATTTTCTAGGATTCTATAGTATGATCGTAACTTGTGACACCTGGAGAGGTGGCCGAGCGGTTTAAGGCGCAGACCTGGAAAGTCTGTTTAGGGAAACTTAACGGGGGTTCGAATCCCCCCCTCTCCGTTCTCAAACCTAGTCTAAATATATAGTTTTAACTAGACTTCTACAAATAGTCAGGTTCAGAAAGTAGCAGGATATTGGCAAATAAGTAGGTCGGCGCAATTAAAGCTAACTGGCTAAGGCTGTCATTTGTCCTAAGTCAATTGGTCACTAGTAAAGATTTTAAGGCTATTTACGTTTCGTAACATACTTTGATTTTTTCGCGCCAACTTACTTATATTCCAATACGCTTGGGTTAAGGATTTTCTGGAGAACCATAGGCCTGTAGAGACGTTGCATTGCAACGTCTCTACACTGTCCACTGGACAAGGGTTTTAGTCTTATCCCTACCCCTTTCAAGGTGACTCGTAAAATCTGTGTTTTTCTCTCTGCGCTCTCTGTGCCTCTGCGGTTAAAAAGTAATTTATTTAACCACGGAGGCGCAGAGGACACGGAGTATAAAGCTTAAAGAGGAATTTATTGACCAAAATTTTTACTCACCTTGAAAGGGCTAGTCCTATCCCAAGCGTATTGACTTATATTAGGCGATGTGCAACTTATTCTTAAAACCCCACTTCCATTCAATACTGCACGCTTTGTGAATATTCGTAGGTTGGGTTGAGGCAATGCGTTACCCAACAAACCCCGCTCTTCGGTTGGGTTTCGTTCCTCAAACGCCACGTGCTTCAAGTCGGGGAACCGCAAGGGCGCAGTGGCTCCCCAACCTACACATTTTTATTTTTTAGCCAAAACCTACGCAGTATTGGACTTCCATTCCTCTCCCCGAAACGGGGAGAGGCTTTGATTCTTGCTCCCCAACGCTACAAGGGTTGGGGGTTAGGTTTGAGAGTAAAGTATGGCGTTATATTCGTGAACCACTCCGCCGTAAGACGGACGAAGCTTCCCAATTCATCGGGAATAGCTTCCAGAACTCCATAGTACTAGAAAGTCTGACATTCCCTCCAAGGGCAGGAGTCCTGGTTCCCAAGACCCAAATCTTCTTCTTGCAGCATATACCTGTTAGCTTGGTTTTCGCTTATGGCATTGATGGTCAAGACCAAATAATTCTATCAGAAAATTCTGGGGATTCGTCATACATCTGATATTGATTTTTTGCAAGAGCAAAAAATCAATATTCAGATGTAATCCTTATACCCCGCTCCCTATCCCCACCCTATGAGTACATTGAGGGTGGGGACTTCCGCGACACGTTAAAATTGCTTTGAAAGTGCCTTGCTCTGATGCTTGTCTGGGTGCAGCACTCGGTAGAAAAGCTTACCGTACCCACACAATCTCGCGGTAAGTAACATTTGTTTATTTTTCACTCATAATCGAGCCATTTTGTAAAGTCGCCAAACTCCTACTTCACTATGGCGACAGCCTGATGAACGGATCAGGTAAATTAAGATAAGTAAAGAAAACGCTTTGAACTAAATGGCAGCTCTAAGCTTACAAGAAATTTCTACTCAGTTAGAAAGTCCGAATTTACGCGATCGCATGGTAGCCCTTGCCAATTTGCGTAATGTACCCCCTGAAGATGCAGTCCCTTTGATTAAAAAGGTACTAGACGACGAATCTTTGCAACTGCGATCGATGGCAATATTTGCCCTCGGAATCAAGCCAACGCCAGAATGTTATTCAATTTTAGTCAGAATTCTCGAAAATGACCCCGATTATGGTATACGCGCTGATGCCGCCGGTGCTTTAGGATATTTGGGTGATGCCAGGGCCTTTGAGGTGCTTTCACGAGCATTTTATGAAGATACTGATTGGCTAGTACGCTTTAGTGCAGCCGTTTCTTTAGGTAACATTAAAGACCCCCGTGCCCGTCAAGTTCTTCTTCAGGCTTTAGATAGCAAAGAAGTCGTGTTGCAACAAGCTGCAATCTCTGCACTAGGAGAAATTAAAGACATTGAGTCTGTTGATCAGATCCTGCGCTTCGCCCAATCAGATGATTGGCTAGTAAGGCAACGTTTGGCAGAAGCCTTGGGAAATCTTCCCACTCCCAAGAGTGTCTCAGCTTTAAAATACCTGGAAAAAGACAATCATTTTAATGTTGCTGAGGCAGCCAGGATTGGTCTCAAGAAGCTTGAAGAAATAGACAATCAAGCTTAATATTAAAGCCTCCTGCTACCTTTTAATAATAATTAAGTGGGAATTTTCGCATTTTGATGCAGGGTAATTTCATTCATGAATATTGAAGAGTTTTTTCAGTTAAGTGCTGGTAAATGGTTTTCTCATCGTACTAGTCAACATTTGGCTTTTAACCAATCTGAAAATAGCAAGTCAGACATCATCATTGAGACGCTGGCAGTAGATCACCCAGAAGTGATCAAACTCTGCGAAAATTACAAAATTAATCCTAGTTCTGCTTCCTGTGCTGCCAAAATTACCTGGAACGGCACAATGGAAAAGGATCAAGCAAAACACAATGGTTCAACTGTGTTAGTTTCAGTACCTGATGCAGATAATCCGACCCAAGGTAAGTTACTGCGAGAAATAGTTGATGCCAATAAAACTCCAGTTGCCGGAGACTATAAAATAGATAGTGATGGGGCTTTGACCCTGATTACAGAGGATGAAACCATGAGTTCTGAGGAACGCCTGTGGTTTGCTAGCCCCAATTTACGAATGCGGGTGAATATCCTCAAGAGTTTTGGTGGATTTAGTATCACTTCCTTCACTTCTGAGATTCGCATGGGTGGCTTTCCACCAGCCGCGAAGGCTTCGGAGGCGGCTAATTCAGTATCTAGTTAGTTTGATGACAAAATATTCCCCCCAGAAGCGGGGGGAATAAAGTAGAGATGGGTTAGCATTCAGGAAAGCTTTTATCTGATTTAGTTTGCTGGTATAAACTTATTTAATTTTATTAACTGACGGGATGTGCAACTTATTCTTAAAACCCCACTTCCATTCCTCTCCCCGAAACGGGGAGAGGCTTTGAAACCCAGTTGTTGTTTTTCTCTGCTTGTATGAAACCACCCTGCTTCCCGCCAGAAGAATACCTAATTTTTTTTACGAACCGCAAACGCGAGTGCGTCTCCCCTTCTCCCAAAGGGAGAGGCTAGCGCCAAGGGAGAAGGACGCCAAGGACACCAAGGAAGAGAGAGAAAAATCAATAGGTAATCTTGTAGGGGGAAGGGAGTAATTACCCGGACATGATAAGTAAGTTGACGTGAAAAAACCTAAATATGTTACGAAACGTAAATAGGCTTAAAACCCTTGTAAATGACGAAGGACAAATGACAAATGACAGCCTTAGCCAGTTAGCTTTAATTGCGCCGACCTACTTATTACCTGATATCATAGCCAAACAAATTCGGGTCTACTTCTCCTAACTGCAACTCTGCTAAACCATACTCCGCCCATCGCCTCTCTACCATTGCCGCCACGTCTGGGTCAGATTCCAAAGGCGAACCCCATTCATGATTTGTTTCCGGCGGAATTTTAGTAGTCGCATCAATTCCCATCCGTCCACCTAAGCCAATCTTCTCACTGGCAAAATCCAACGTATCAAAAGGTGTATTCGGCAAAATAAAGACATCCCGCACTGGGTCAACTTTGGAACTAATCGCCCACACAACTTGACGCGGATCGCGAATATTTATGTCTTTATCTACAACAATTACAAATTTGGTGTATGTAAATTGTGGTAAAGCACTCCAAAACGCTAAAGCCGCCCGTCGTGCTTGTCCTGGATATGCTTTATCAATGGAAATAATTGCGGCTTTGTAACTCAAAGCTTCCATTGGTAGGAAGAAATCGACAATTTCTGAGACTTGTTGCCGCAAAATAGGTGTATAGATGCGATTAAGTGCGATCGCCATCATCGCTTCTTCTTTCGGTGGACGACCGCTAAATGTTGTTAAGTAAATCGGATTTTTCCGGTGCGTCATACACTCAAAGCGGATCAACGGCGAATCTTCCACGCCGCCGTAATAACCCATGTGGTCGCCAAAGGGCCCATCTGGTAAAACTTCCCCTGGTGTAATGGTTCCTTCCAAGACAAATTCCGAATCTGCGGGAACTTCCAAATCTACAGTTTTACACTTCGCCAACTGCACACCAGAACCACCGTAGAGTCCAGCAAACAGCCATTCTGATAAATCTATAGGGATGGGTGTGGCAGCTGCCATAATAATTAGAGGATCTACACCAAGTGCGATCGCAACTTCTAATTTCTTCCCACGTTCGGCCGCTTTTCGCAAATGCCTCGCCCCACCCCGCACCGATAACCAGTGAACCGTCATCGTATTTTGAGATTGTAGTTGTAAGCGATACACACCTACATTTGGTGTACCCGTCTCACAATCTTTGGTAATTACCAGTCCCAGCGTGATAATCTTGCCAGCATCACCAACATAAGGACGTATTAAAGGCAACTTATTTAAATCTAAATCATTACCTTGAAGCACAACTTGCTGACAAGCGGGGAAAAAGTCACGTCCTGGTTTCGCCTTCACCACATCAAACAGCACTTTTCCAAAATCTATCGCTTGGGAAATCTTCTTCGGCGGTTTTGGCTGTTGCAGCATACTTAGTTTTTTCCCCAGAGTTTCCAACTCCTCTGGATGCTGCATATTCATCGCCCAGCAAATCCTTTCCACAGTTCCCATCAAATTCACCGCCACAGGGAAGGAAGCACCTTTGACGTTTTCAAACAACAACCCTGGCCCACCTTTTTGCAGCATCCGGTTAGAAATCTCAGCAATTTCCAAATCTGGGTCAACTAAAGCTGAAATTCGCCGTAATTGTCCCTTTTCTTCCAAAATTTTGATGAATCCCCGCAAGTCTCTCGCCATTGTTCTAATAAAGCTGATTATTTAAGAAGTGTGAAGCGCTTTCTTATATTATCGGGCATTGGATACTTGTACTGCCCTGAAGAGCGGGACGCACTCGCGTTCGATAAACTCACCAAGCGCGAACGCGAGTGCGTCTGCTAAAGTTGTATTGCACATGGTTTCTCCTTGTCGCCCTGCTACCCATTCAGGAAATTGTTGGTTTTAATTGGAAATTAACCTATTTAGTAACTTTTCTTAACTCTGTTTTCCAAACTATTTAGTTATTGTATCTAGGGATACGCAATTATTTTTTATAAATAAGCGCTAACCTAATCAAACATGGCCGGAATATACTATACCTCCCTGGCAGGCGGCCTTGTTATATGGCCCCTGCTGGGTTTATTTATTATCAGCTTGGACAATACCTTGCTTTTAGGTTTTTATAAATTTTTTTGCGTTTGGGTTAGCGTAGCCTAATCCACACATTGTAATATAATACCATTTTCAAAAAATGAGCATTAAGATTATCAATAAAAAATATTTTTTATAATATATTTTTTTTGCGAGTTCATTAAGCTCAGAATTATATACCTAAAGAATGTGAGATTTTCAAGTAATAATGTTGACTTTACCAGTGTCAATATCGTAACAAGCCCTAACAATTTTTAGTTTACCTTGACGGAGTAATTTTGCTAAAATTGTCGATTTTTCTTGCAATTTTTCAGTCTGATATTGAATGTTGGCTATCACCACATCTTGCATATGATCACCCGTTCTGAACTTTACTCTTTCCACAGATGGTTTGATACCCTCAATAATCAAACCCATTCTGCCAGGAAGTGGTTTGTTTTTGATTGCTTCTGCAACTGCACCGCATCTTCTATGACCCAAAACCACAATCAACTGCGCACCCAATACTGCTGTAGAATATTCTAAACTCCCGATAACCGTGTCACTAACGACATTACCAGCAACTCGCACGACAAATAAATCTCCAAGTCCTTGATCGAAGACAATTTCCGCAGGTACTCTAGAATCTGCACAGCCCAATATGGCAGCAAAGGGATACTGAACTTTAGCAACTAATCGTAGATGTTCTAATGATTGATCGGGATATTTGCGTTTTTGATCAATAAATCTTTGATTACCATCCAATAAGCGTCTGACGGCTTTATTCGGACTGATTGGATTAGAGTTAACTGGGTGAATATCAGCAACAGCAGTTTGTTCTAGATTCCAAAAGCTATCACCAAAAGTAGTCGCCGCAATGCCTACTACACTTGCCAATTTTAATAAATCACGTCGCCCCAAAAATCCATTAATTCGACTCATCAATCTACCTGAAAACAACAAAGCTGTTTCCAATAAGATATCAGACTTAACCAAGATGTAAAGGTACTTTATTACACGGTTTAAGAGTCATTTAATCTCCACATTTTATGGTAATTTATAACTTATATAAGAATCGGAAATTGTTTTTGAAAAAATCTCAGTAGTCTTGTAGGGTCTGTTAGTACAACTTGACCTCTCTCCTAAAAGGAGAGAGGCTTTGAATCTTACTCCCCAACGCTAGTAGGGAAGGGGTTGGGGGTTAGGTCTGTATTGCACTAGACAACTATCTATTCACAGCGTATACTGAGAGAGCTTTTTTACCATTTCTCTGACTTTTCAAGCAGTCTCTTAATCCCATCTCGTCCTCTGCTATTTGAATATATTAAGTTAAATTAAGAATTATTGCAAAATAGTAAACAATTTTTGGGAATATCACCCAAGCTAATTAAAAGGTTTACGCCAACTAGATATATTAATAGAATAATCTCATTATAAAGATTCGCAGAAATATAAATGGACTGGATTACACTACTGCGATCGCTACAGTCTGATTTTATTAAAAGGTTAACATCTGGTTGTCTACTTCATTGTGAAACAGAAGGTCAATATAGTGAATTAACTATAATCTCTGGAGAAAGGTTAAAGGCACTACGGGAATTTTGCTGGCAGATGGCTGAGAAATATAAGCGGGTTTTACCAGTGCGTGATGTTTTTATTAGCTATCTCAAAGGGAAGTTGGGTGAGGAAGTTGTCAAAGAACGTTTAGCTGATTTTATTACGGAAGTCGATTATGAAAAGCGATTTGGGGGCGATGGCAATATAGATTTTACCTTGACTTCTGATCCGTCTATTGGTATTGAAGTAAAATCTCGTCATGGTCAGATTGATCGAGTAAGATGGTCAATTAGCTCTGAAGAAGTTGAAAAAAATGCAGTTGTAGTTTGCATTTTGATTCAAGAGGATGTGAGTGAAGCACAATCTGAGTATCACCTTTTTTTGGCTGGCTTTCTCCCAACCCGGATGATTAAGTTGAAAACTGGTAAAATTTCTTTTGGGATAGAACAATTACTATATGGTGGTGGTTTATGGTGTTATCTAGAGCAGTTACAATTTTCTCTAAATCATTCTTCTAGGCAACAACCACCAATTTCCAAATATCTCCCGAAACAGGAAATTTTATCTAAGCCAACTATTAATCAGGTTGTAGAGTATTCTTTTCAGCCTGAATATAGTGATGAATATTTAAATATATCTTACGTAAAACTGGGTGATAAATGTTTTGAAAAGGGAGAATATACAAATGCAATTACCAATTATAATCAAGCTTTAGAAGTTAATCATGGTGATGTTGATTTATATTATAAACGAGGTTTAGCTCACTATCAAATAGGAGATTATGAAACTGCGATCGCAGATTATTCTCAGGCAATCCAAATGAATATCCATGATGCTAAATCTTACAATAAACGAGGTCTAGCTCTCTATCAACTGGGGCGATTAGAAGAAGCAATTAATGATTATACCGAAGCTATTAGAATTAATCCTCATGTTGCTGTAGCTTATAAAAACCGGGCTGAAGCTCGTTCTCATATAGGAGATAATCAAGGAGCGATTGAGGATTATACCCAGGCGATTAAAATTAATCCTGATTATGCTGATGCTTATAAAAACCGTGGGATTGCTCGTTATTTATTAGGTTCTAAACCCGGATTTCCCCAAGCAATCAAGATTAATCCTCAAGATGCCATAGCTTATAAAAAACGTGGTAATGCTCGTTCAGATTTAGGAGATTTTCCGGGAGCAATTGAAGATTATACTCAGGCAATCCAGATTAATCCTAGTTATGCCGATGCTTATTATAACCGTGGTAATGCTCGTTCAGATTTAGGAGATTTTCCGGGAGCAATTGAAGATTATACTCAGGCAATCCAGATTAATTCAAATTATGCTGATGCTTATTACAATCGTGGCAATATTCGTTTAGAAATGTCAGATAAACAAGGAGCAATTGAAGATTTTGAAAAAGCAGCAGATATCTATCGTAAAGAAGGTAAACTTGAAGCACTCAAAGATACAAGAGAAAGAATATTAGATTTAGAAATAGAAGAATCATTAGATATTTTAAACTTCTAAACAATTGCTCAAGTGCCACATATTAGCCCCCTCTCGAAGAGCGAGGAGGGGGTTGGGGCAGGGCTATTTCATTCTCATCTAGCCCGCCTCAGAATTAATTCTGAATCTAATAGCGAAAGTAGTCTAAAGACTACTGAGAAAAGGTTATAGTCCGTTTTAACGGACTTTAGCTATGAGCCAGGAACTTCAGTTCCGGGTGGTTTATGTCTAGAATGAAATAGCCCTGGGTTGGGGGTAGGGTTCTACCAACTCTGGAAGTATCCCTGTGAAATGCGTAATTTGATACTCAAAATGGGTATTACAAATAAGTACTTTATAGGACTTACGCAACTGGCATATCATAAAGCTTTTATTTTTTGTGACACTTGCGTAAGTCCTACTTTAGATGAAATAGGTTTTTAAAGATGATTTTAAGCTTCAGAAATACTAGTGCTGTGTGTGCCGTATTTTTATTAGTCAGCGTTAGCAGCTTTCACAAGTCAGCCATAGCCACTATCAATAACCAGTCCAAACTGATAGCACAGCAGAGTAAAACCGAGTTACACCCAGTTTTTAAATCTATTCTGCCTAAATTAAAGCAAAAAACTCAAATTAAGATTTTATTGCCCAAGTTTATTCCTGAGTCGGATGGGGAAAATCCAATTTACGCAATTATAGAAACTGCTACGCAAAAGAAGTATGATATTTTACTGGGTTTCACTCCCGATTGTACTGGTGGAACTGCTTGTCGTTTGGGCGTTGTTTCTGCTGAAGCTGTAAGCCGGAAAACACCTCATCTTACTGGTAAACCTGTATCCTTAACTAAGGGCGTCACTGGCTATTTTGTGGATTTTACTTGTGGCGCTAATTGTTCAGATGCTACCTTGACTTGGAGACAACAGGGTGTGCAATATGTTGTTGGGTTGAAAGCAGGCGATCGCACTTCTTTGGTAAAAATGGCTAATTCTGCGATTAACTAATTCTGTGGGTTTAAGTTCCTTGAGCTTCTAATCACTTCTGGTAAATCCAGATGCATAAAATTTTTTAGCTTTCAACAAGAGATCCACAACATCTTAACGTTTAGCAATTTTCCTGAATAAAAAGTAATATTAAATTTCCGTAAAGTTATTGTGTAATCTTAGGAAATGTAATGACAGATGGACGGTTTTAAGTTATTGGTGCAATATGCAAAGATATTTGAAAGTACTAAGACTATTTTGGAGTGCTGCGATCGCAGCTGAGTTGGAATATCGGATTAATTTTTTTATAGCTACCCTCAGCAGCTTGGGAAATCTTGTCGGCAGCCTCTTTGGACTATTCTTGTTTTACCGCACTGGCTACACTTTTAGTGGCTGGTCATGGGAAGCAGCTTTAGTAGTTCTAGGAATTTTTACCTTACTGCAAGGATTTTCTGCGACTTTTTTGGCGTCGAATTTGAATCTGATTGTCCGTCATGTCCAGGAAGGTACTTTGGACTTTATATTATTAAAACCTATCCGCAGTCAGTTCTGGCTTTCCACCCATACCCTTTCACCTTGGGGACTACCGGATCTAATTTTTGGTAGTATTATTATTGGCTATGCAGGTAAACGCCTCGGTGTCGGGATAGACGGCTATCTACTTGCAGTGCTGCCATTATTCTTCAGCTTGGTGATTTTGTATAGCCTGTGGTTTATGCTGGGAGCGACGAGTATCTGGTTTGTCAAAATATACAACGCTACGGAAGTGTTGCGTGGTTTGTTGGACGCTGGAAGATATCCCATTGCCGCATATCCCACTGCTTACCGCTTTTTCTTCACCTTTGTGATGCCAGTAGCTTTTTTGACTACTATACCAGCCCAAGCGTTCCTGGGTCGGAGTGAAATTACCTGGTTGATAGGTGCGGTAATATTAGCAGTAGTGCTGTTTTTTGTTTCTACTTGGTTTTGGCGGTTTGCATTACGATTTTATACTAGTGCTTCGAGTTAGAGAGATATGAAAAGTAATGCTGTTTGCTATTAGAGTTTTTTAGGTATTTTTTTTATTTGGAAGGTTACGGGTTAGATTTCAACCTCGGTAAAATCTTTTATGGCATCTCAAATAGATATACATTTACCTAATGGAGTTTTAGAACGGTGGCAAAATGTGAAAACTTTTGTGGGCGGAAGTGTTAACTCGCTAAGTAACTCAGCACAACAAGTTGGCGAGTCTTTGAATACAACAACTGATAGAGCAATTGATCAGGTTACGACAACCTTAGAACAAAGTTGGCAAACAGCCGAGCAATTTAAGAGTACAACATCGGGAGCAGTAAAAACAGCATTGGCATCTTCTGCAAGTGATTGGCTAACACAACACCCGATATTTTTTCGGTTAGTTCAAATACTAGGTTGGGGGGCTAATCATCCAATTATTAGTGTAGTAATTCTGCTGTTTGGACTTGCTCTACTTTGGAGTATCATCAAAGCAATTGTCCGCTTAATTGAAACAGCTAGTTGGTCAATACTCCAAGTTCCGATAAAATTACTTCAGGCTTTGATTAAAGTTAGTTTTCTATCCTTAATTAAAGCTGGCAGTTTTGCTGTTCAACAAATCACAGGCGCTAAAAAAACTGATGACCTAGCAGTTTTGTTACCTGAAAATTTTCAACCAAATAAACAACAGCGATTAGCAGAAATTTCTCATCGTTTAGAAGCAATTCAAAAGGAACAAAATGAGCTTTTACAAGAAGCCGCAGACTTGATTGCTTCAGATACAATTGATATAGAAATACCAAAAATTAAACAGCTAAAAAACGTTGAATCACATCTTGGCTGAGTTCAGATGTGGAACCGGAGGCGACAATACCGCCTTTTTGCATGGCGTAATAGTAATCAGCCTGACGGACGAAATGTAAGTGTTGCTCTACTAATAAAACCGAAATACCTGTAGTTTCGACAATGCGACGGACTGCGGCTTCAATTTCTAGAATGATCGAGGGTTGAATACCTTCAGTGGGTTCATCTAAGACGAGTAGTTGAGGTTCTCCTATTAAAGCACGGGCGATCGCTAATTGTTGCTGTTGTCCTCCACTCAAATCACCACCCGTCCGCGAAAGCATAGTTTTTAATACCGGGAATAAGCTAAAAACTTCTTCTGGAATTTCTGCTTTTTTTACTGGTTTGCATCTAGCTTCCAACCCCAGCACCAGATTTTCTTTGACTGTCAAACGAGGGATAATTTCTCGTCCTTGAGGGACATAACCAATTCCTAACTTTGCCCTTTGGTCGGGAGATTTGGAGTTGATTAATTCTCCAGCTAAATTAATTGTACCACTGCGGGGTTTGAGTAAACCCATAATTGTTTTCAGTAATGTGGATTTACCTACGCCATTGCGTCCAATTAGGCAGATCATTTGCCCAGATGGTACGCTTAAATCTACATTGCGGAGAATGTGGCTTTCACCGTAGTAAACATTAAGGTTAGAGATTTTTAGCATTGTAAATTACGTAGATATTAAAATTTCACGCAGAGGCACAGCGCAGTGTTAGTCTGCTAACCCTAACAAACGAGTAAAACCTTCTTGCTCAAAGTGTTTATCAGTTGTTAATGCTTCCATAATTCCTTGCCTACGCATTAACACAAAGCTTACAGCATCACATAACGAATAGGTTTTATCCTGTCTTGCTAACAATAAATCTATTGCCTCTCGATGTAGTGGCTCATCAACCCATACAATTTGAACGTTTGAATTGTTGATAAGTTCAAGGCTGTATGACAGTACAATTGAACGGGAAAAGCCTCTAACTAATGCTAGAGCCACTAATTCTGCTAGAACACAGTTGTGCGTAAGCCGAGTTCTGGTTGTAGTAGCAATCAGTTCAACTGCCCTTTCATGTTGTGACTCATCTTTATGGAGAAAGCAGAGCAATCCTGATGTATCAAGCAGCATAATCTACATTCCAATGCTTAAAAGTCATTGGCGTAAGCTTTTGCCAAATCAGCATCAATGCTTTCGTTGTCTATACCTGTGAGATAACCCAAGCTAATTGCACCTGCATAACTAAGTAACCGTTGACGTTCTTCTTCTGGCTGAACTTCTGGTTGTAGCTTTGCACCAGGAAGAAGACCATGCTGTTCATCAAGAGATGTCACAATCAATTCTGCTACCGAAAGCCCGATGGCATCAGCTTGCTGCTGCAAAGCTGCATAGACATCATTACTTAATTCCAGTGTTAGCAGTTGGCTCATAAGAATAAACGATTTCAACTAAAGCTAGGGCAATTATAGCTTTTTTCCACAAATACTCGGTCGGGTGTGGGTGCATGGGCATTGTTAGGCTGCTGGAAGGCAATGTTAAAAGCATTTCAATTAATCCAAGAAATCCCCTGTGTCTAGCAATGCTCCACATCTTGCACAAACCAAATGCCAAGAGAGACCACCACCAAACTGAGAATGAAACCATCGTCCTTTATCGTCATTGAAAATATGTTCTTCTGCACTAGTGCAAGGCGATGAAGCATATCGGATCATTCGTAAACGGCTTTCAAAAAGATCAAATTCATCTGGAGGAATATCTTCAAGTTCTATTTTCTCTAATGCTTTATAAGGATCTATGTGGTAATAGACATTATTTTTGGAAAAAATGATGAGATTTTCATGAGGATCACGATTGTCCTTACTTGAAGAAAAATCTGTGTGATTGTCTGTTACAAAATGGAAATAATCTTTATTCTCAATTGATTCAGTTTCTTTAACCAAATTCTCGAATTGAAGATAGATTACAGTATCTGCAACTGAGTTTTTGCCTTTATGGCAAGGAGCTTTTTTTTCAAGAGCAATTTGAGCAGCATTTGCTAATATTTTAGTAGAACTAGACAATCTTATAGTGTTTCTGTGATCAAAAGTACTTTCGATTATTCTTAAGGCATTTACACCTTCTTTGCCATCCGATTTTATATTCTCATTAGCTTTATCTAAAAGAAGCAGAAAAGTTGAACGCTCCGAACCATCAAGATAATTTTGAATCTTTTTGGCATTATTGAGGTGACTTTTTAACGAGCTTGTGTATTTGCTAACAATAGTATCTTTGTTACGACTGTACTCTTCAACAGTTACGTTAGAAAGCAGTATTTTTAATTTATTTTGGTTAAGACCAGATAGAATACTCTTCAACAGAGGACGTGATTCTGGTTTTTGAGCTAAATTTAACCAAATACATGTATCGAAGAGAATATATTGCATGGTTACACGGTATAAACCAATTTTTCTGTATGCTATTATACTATAAAAATTGCATATTTAATTACTGACTGTTTAGCTAACTGGAATATATAGCTCATACTTCATAATATACAGATGCTAGACAAAGCAAATGACCAAAACCCAAAAACTACTGACCTTTGAGGAGTATCTTACCTATGACGATGGTACAGACACGCGCTATGAGTTGGTGGATGGAGAACTAGTTGAGATGCCACCAGAAAGTCAGGAAAATAGCGATCTGGCAAGATTTCTATTCGTTGAACTCCTAAAACGTTTTGCATTTTATTTAGTTGCTCACAAGGATACAGAAATTGAGGTGGCGGGACGAAGGGCAAGATGTCGTTTACCTGATTTAATGGTTCATACGGAAGAATCTTATGCTGCGCTTATCGGTGCTACTCGTGCTACTCTCACTCGTGATATGCCGCCGCCTGTTCTAATAATTGAAATTGTTTCTCCGGGAACGGCGAACCGTGTTCGTGATTACCGCTACAAGCGGACGGAGTATGCCGCTAGGGAAATATTGGAGTATTGGATTGTTGACCCACAGATGCAACAAATTACGATTTGCCAGTGGGTAGAGGGACAGTATGAGGATAAGGTATTTACAGGTGTGACTTGCATGGAATCAGTGGTAATTGCTAATTGGGTGCTAACAGTAGAGCAGGTGTTTAACAGCGTAAACCGACCAGAATTACCAAGCAAATAGAATCTTATTGAAAAATAAAAACTGGGATGCACTCCGCATCAAATTATGGTAAGTGGCAAACCGCGCTCGGCACGAACTTGTAGGCAGGCAGCTATCGCATCTTTGATATTCTCTACTGCTTCTTGCTTAGTCTGACCTTGACTGACACAACCCTGAATGCTGGGGCATTCTACTATCCATGCACCATCTTCATCACGGTCAACCGTTACATTGAACTTCATAGAACCTGATACACGCTTGTAACTATAGTATATAGCGCTTCTCGTTTGCGTGAGGTACACCCGTAACGGCACGGCAGTGCCCATTGGTGTCAACTTAACGTCAAACCGCATGTCCGCCAGGGATTGTAAATCCCTGTCTTATAGCTAAAGTCATCTGAAGATGACTAAAAATATCACCAAAAATCCCTAGTCTACTTCAGTAGACTTGCGCTATTAGTCAGGGAATTATATTCCCTGGCGGGTGAACAAGACCCCGCGATATAATGTTGTATTGCACCCAACTGAGAACCGCTATATCTAAGCCTTGTAGAGCTTGTAAGAGAGACCCCGACCCAAAACGTTCTGCCTGTAGAGACTCTTTACTTAAACCCCCAAAGTTCGTTAAAGCGATACGTTCAAAGCGAAATTTATAAAGCAGAATCAAAAATTTGTTGTGCTGTCAAGTTGATATCGGGGAATAAAGGCGATGCAATAAAATTATTTCCCCTAAACACAGTCATTTGATAATCTCCGTCAACTAATTCGCAAATTGTAATAGTTTTTTGTTTAGGATTATCAGTAAATCTCTTGCCACCGATCGCAGCATAGTCTACAATCCAATACTCAGGAATCCCCATCTCTTCATAATCCCTGAACTTGTCATAGTAGTCGTCTCGCCAGTTGGTGCTAACCACTTCAACAGCTAGTGGGATAGATGCAGCTTGAATAACAGTCGATTGCTTGCTCCACAGAGGTTCATTCACGAGATTGTCATGATTTAATAGCAAAATGTCAGGAGAATAGGTTGAGTTATTGCTCTGAATTTTGACAAAGGCAGTTTTGGGGATGCGAAACGGAAGTGCCATTTGCAAGAACTGGAAGGTTATCTGCGCCGCCAAAAATCCAACAACATTTTCGTGTTCACCAGTTGGGGGTGGCATTTCTACAATGACTCCTTTATGTAGTTCATATCGCGCCCCGTTTGAGGGGTACCACTCGATAAATTGTTCAAAGGTTACTAACTTGGGTATGGTTTGAGTCATAGTTACCACCTCCACATATATTTGACTTTACCATCGCTGCCCCTGGATTGTGCCGCAAGATAAGGGAGGTTTTTCATTCTTGCTGTTTTCCTAAATATACTTCAATCACACGAGAGTCATTTTGCACTTCCTCAAAATTCCCTTCGCACAGCACCGAACCTTCATGTAACACTGTTACTTTTTTGGCAATTTGACGCACAAATTCCATATCATGTTCAATTACTAAAATTGAATGACTTTGTGCGAGTGCTAAAAGTAATTCACCGATATTATAGGTTTCTTCATCTGTTAAACCCGCAACGGGTTCATCAACGAGTAATAAGTCTGGTGACTGTGCTACTAACATCCCAATTTCTAAACGTTGCTTTTCACCATGAGAAAGTAAACCTGCTATGATGTCAGCTTTAGGAGTTAAACCAATGGTTTCTAATAATCCTTTTATATTGTTTTTTTCAATAGAATTAGAAGGTTTAAACAAAGTAGAAAAGACATTTTTATTGCGGTTACTAGTAATTTCTAGATTTTCTCGGGGCGTTAAGTTCAGGTAAATTCGGGGTGTTTGAAACTTGCGCCCAATTCCCAATCTGGCAATTTTATGTTCAGGTAAAGAACGCAAGTTTTTACCTTTGAATAAAACTCGTCCTACAGTTGGTTGCACTTTCCCGGTAATTACATCCAGAAATGTTGTCTTTCCCGCGCCATTTGGGCCAATTACTACTCGTAATTCACCCACATCCATACTAAAGTTAAGCTGGTTTAGCGCCTTAAAACCGTCAAAAGTAACAGTTACGTTTTCAGTTTCCAATATTTTCGCGTTCATGTTGCACTTCTGGGTCTTTTTCCAAGGTAGGATATGTAGCAATTTGTTGGCGGCGGTGGAAAAGCGAAATATTCTGACTACGTAACCATCCCACTATGCCGTCAGGAAGCACTGTGACGACTATTAAAAATAGTGCGCCTTGGAAAAATAGCCAGATTTCAGCAAATTGTTCACTTAAAAAAGTGCGGGCATAATTGACTAATAAAGTTCCGATAATCGCCCCAATTAAAGTAGCGCGTCCGCCTACAGCGACCCAAATCACCATTTCAATCGAAAAGGCAATATCCATTGATCTGGGTGAAATAGAACCACTCTGAATGGTGTAAAATGCTCCTGCTATCCCTGCGATCGCACCTGAAACTGCAAACACCACCACCTTAAAATCTGTAGGGTCATAGCCAGAAAATCTTACCCGACTTTCATCATCCCGAATCGCTATCAATAATCTCCCAAAGCGTCCACTTGTCAACCAGCGACAAATCCCGTAGGTGGCGGCGAGAAACACTACGGTCAAAATGTAGAAAACAAATTGCGTTTTCGCATCGCTAACCGTTGCCCCAAACAAAGTTGTAAAATCTATCAGTCCGTTTGTACCGTTGAAAAATTGTTGTTGACCGTTAAAGAAGTTGAAAAATACAATAGTTCCGGCTTGGGTCAAGATAGAAAAATAAACTCCCTTGAGACGATTCCGGAAAACCAAATATCCCAATAATCCCGCCAATAACCCTGGAATTAGTACCACACCAGCCATTGTCAAAGGAAAAGAATAAAAAGGTTGCCAAAACGCGGGAAGTTCAGTAACTCCATAGAGCAACATAAAATCAGGTAATTCACCAGTAGGAACTTGCAGTTTTAGGTACATTGCGATCGCATATCCACCCAAACCAAAGAAAATACCATGTCCCAAACTTAGTAAACCAGTATAACCCCAAATCAAATCAATACCCAAAGCTGCGATCGCCAGCGATAAAAATCGCCCCAACAAATTTAGACGAAACTCCGACAGCACCATAATAAATAGTCATTAGTCATTAGTCATTAGTCATTAGTCACTTGTACTGCCCTTCTCTACGAGAGGCTACGCCAACGACTACGCTCAGGAACCGCGTACTCGAAGTATTAGTCATTAGT
>NZ_JAIVFV010000383.1 GCF_020829445.1 Nostoc sp. CHAB 5836 | reverse complement strand
AGCGCTAGAAAGATTAGGCAATTTAACCCGATCGCCTGGGTGCGGTTAAAGTTCTGCTCGATGTGGGTGATGATGTCAGTTGGTTCTATGTCTGTTAAGCTGTTGGTCATTTAATTTCCTTTCAGGTAAGGTTTGATTTTTGCGATCGTCTTTGGGAGGCGATCGGCTTTTTACTGGGAACTGCCAACCCTGCGACGCTACGACTTACGGGTAAAGGCGGATCAGGTATAGGGTGTTTCCGCGCAAGGTCAAGGCGCGGGTGCTTGCTCCGGTTGCAACGCAAAGGGTTAGGCGTTGGGGAGCGATGTTGTGTTGCAAAGTTCTGTCTTTGCTAAACTAATGCTAGTATAATGCAAAGACAAAACCTGTCAAGGGTTTTGTCTATACAAAACAAGTTTTGCAAAGATAAAATGAGGCTATCTTTCAAGTGACTCAAAATAATGGCAAGACCGAAAAAATTAGTAGGAGACGAGAAGACAGTCAATGTAAGGATGAGTCCGCAAGACTGGTCGAGCATGGATGTAATAGCGCAATCAATGGGTATGACCAGATCGGATCTATTGCGACATATCGCTCAGGGGAGGATTTCGTTAGGACAATCAGCAAACGAGGAGAACCTACTTTTGGCAAAGTCTTAGAGCGTCTCGAATTTATCGAGGACGCTTATTTTCATTACATTGACGAACAGCAGCAGTACTTAGAAGTTCGCCTTTTTGAAACCAAGAAGCACAAGGAAGTTTTCAAGAAAGCAGTTCAAGAACTGAAGCAAGAGATATACGATTTAGTCTCTGCTGAAAAACCTGAGCATCAAGAATAAAGCCGTTTACCTATTTGGGTAGACGGCTTTATTCGTGGCGATATCGGCTCACTTAAAACCGGAGTGCGTAGCTTGCCGCCGCAGGCATCGCCACGAGCCAAAAAAAAGCACTCGCCAATAGTTAATTAGCGAGTGCAAGTCTTTTCAAATCAAAAATATCAATGAATAATAACAGGAAAACTAGAAACAATCCAGTAATTCAGACAGCTTTTAATGCCGTCATTAAAAGCCATTCTAACACATTCTTGGGGGTAGAGAAATGACACAAGGTATCTATCCATTCCCCCAACAGCAAGTTGACTTCAAGGATAATTCAGATAAATTACCACCATGCGAAATAGAAGCAGAAGAAACAATCATTGGTGGTATATTAGATGACCCAAATGCTATTTACCGGATCAAAGACCGACTGAAGCCTGAGCATTTTTATATCAGTGCCCATAGAGACATTTACAAAGCCTGCTTAGGACTTTGTGACAAGGGTAAACCGAATGACTTGTTGAGTGTTACTAGCTTCCTAAGAAACCACGGTATTCTTGCCAGAATTGGCGGTCAGAACAAGCTTGCTTCCGTACTAAAATGGAACGTTAGCACAGTCAATATAGACGCTATGGCTGACTTGGTGATTAGAGCATCTGTTGGTAGACAGTTAATTGAATTGGGTAATGAAATTAATAATTTGGGGTATGAAACCCAGCGCGAATTACCTGATTTATTTGCGGATATCACGGAGAGAACTAGAGCAATTATTGAGACACCAATTGCTCCAACTAAAGATGAACACGAGCAATGGTTACACGATAGATTACTGTCAGAGTTGACAACTATTTATACAACTTGCGCTCAACCATCTTTAAGACTTCTGAAGTTAAAAAAACTAGCAGATAACCATCACCTTTCAATGGGATTCTTGGAACAGTTTTATTTAAAAGCACTGGTTGCTCAATGCAGCAACTTGCTTACTTATGACGAGTTAAGAGAGTTAGCAGGCTCTACAGTCCGAGAATGGCTAATCAATGGACTCATCCCTAAAAGCACAACCATTTTGCTAGCGTCAGACGGTGGAGTTGGTAAAACTAAGTTTGCTTTTGGACTTTGGACAAAAAAGAAGTGTTCGCGTTTGATTTACGCGAACTTACAATCTACGCATCATAAATTACCCCAGTTATTTTTCAAACTGAGTCCAACTGAGTTAAACGCCTAAAGCCTAAG
>NZ_JAIVFV010000382.1 GCF_020829445.1 Nostoc sp. CHAB 5836 | reverse complement strand
ACAGTTATGCTTTTTGAAAAAATTCTGACGGCGATTGAAATCGCCTACGCCTTACCCCCACGGATAAATCCGGGGGCTTCCACGGCGAGAGGACTTTGGTGATAAATCTAATTAATCAATAATTCTGTTTCTTGTCTGCTCAGTAACATATTCGACCATTAATACATCTTAATTCCCAGTTATAGCATTAGAAATCCGATATTATTAACCATTATCCTTATGTTGTGGATTTAGAACCCCGACTTGTTGAAGAAGTTGGGATTCTCGGTGTTCATTTCAAATAAGATAAATAGGTATTCGCCCAAATCGCAGCTTGAGTGCGATCGCGCAAATTTAGTCTGTTTAAAATATTCGTAACATGATTTTTTACCGTCCCCTCAGAAATGTAGAGTTCCTGAGCAATTTCTCGGTTACTAGCGCCTGTAGCAATTAACCGCAAAACCTCTTTTTCTCTAGGAGTAAGTTCAGCTAAAGTAGATGGTACAGGCGGTGACTGGGTTGGTGTACCATTAGAAAACTGAGTTAACAACTTTTTAACTATACCTGGGCCTAATTGAGTGTATCCTTTGTGAACGGCACGAATCGCAACAGCTAACTCTTCCGAGGGTGTATCTTTCAATAAATAACCCATTGCCCCATTTTGCAATGCTGCTGATACATATTCATCGTCATCAAAAGTTGTTAGTACTAAAATCTTAGTTTTGACAAAACGTTTTTGAATCTCCCGCGTGGCTGCAACTCCATCCATAATGGGCATTCTGATATCCAGCAATACTACATCTGGCTGAAATTCAGCAACTAAATTAATCGCCTGTTGTCCGTTTTCTGCTTCTCCCACTATCTCTAAATCTGCTTCTAATTCCAATAACGCTCTTAATCCTTGACGAATTAAACTTTGGTCATCTACCAACAGCACTTTAATCATCATGTCAACCTTATTAAAGGAATATCAACTGTAATTTTGCAACCAGAACCAAGAGCGCTATTAATATTAAACTCACCTCCCAGTGCTGAAGTGCGATCGCGCATACTCTGAAGTCCAAAACCAGTAGTATTTTGCCCTAAATCAAAACCTCTGCCATTATCCTGAATTATCAATCGTAAATTGTTTCTTGTCGTAGTCAGTTCCAGCTTAACCTCTGTAGCATAAGCATACTTAGATATATTTGTCAAAGATTCTTGAGTAATGCGGTAAATAGCAGTATTAATTTCAGGTGGTACAGGAGATTCGAGGTTGATTTGATAATTTAGTAAAATCCCATTAGAACGATGAAAATTTTCTGAAAGACTAGCGATCGCCCGTTCTAAAGATTGTTCTTGTAAGGGATTAAAACGCATAGTAGAAACAGATTGACGGACATCTTTTAATGCTTTTGAACCTAATTCTTTCGCTGTTACGAGAAATGTTTCAGCCTTACCTGGGTTAAATTGCCACAATTTCAAGGCAGTTTCTAATTGCAGATTTAAAGCAGTCAGAGAGTGTCCTAATGAATCATGAATTTCGCGAGCAATGCGATTACGTTCTTCCAAGGTAGCTTGATTTTCAATTCGTGTGGCATATTCACGGAGTTTTTCGTTAGCAAAAGCTAGCTTTTCTCGACTGTGCCGTTCAGATAAAACTGCATTCATCATCAACAACACAAAAACCAAACTTAAGCCAAATACCAGCGAAGAATTCCAAATTAAAAATCGATATCGCTCTTGTGCCTGTGGTGATGCTTGGAAATTGAATAACTGGTATTTTAATTGTGTAGTAACTAAAAATAATGCAAAGGACAAACTTGTAACTAACAAACGTCCATTTAACGGAAAAATTGACAGCGATCATTTCGCCTGAACAACAGTTACTTCCGATGGAAGATGCAAACATCGGAATGGAAGGTGTTACCCCGTATGACTTTATGGAAAATGACGTAACATAATGACGGACACACATATTGGCACGCTCCTTCTTTCCGTGGCGTATGTTTACGTAAAAAAATGACAAAGATAGAAGAAAAAATAAAGAGGAGTGTGCCTTTTTATGTTAAAGTGTCCG
>NZ_JAIVFV010000380.1 GCF_020829445.1 Nostoc sp. CHAB 5836 | reverse complement strand
CCCCTCTGCTCCTCTGCTCCTCTGCTCCCCCTGCTCCCTCATCTCCCCCTGCTCCCTCATCTCCCCCTGCTCCCTCATCTCCCCCTGCTTTTCTGAGATACTGGCGTAATAGACCGTTAACAAAACCTGTGAGTCCAGAAAAACCGTTTTCTTTAGCGAGTTGGACGGTGGTATTAACAGCAGCTGAGGCGGGAATACGCTCTTGATACCGTAGTTGGTAGAAGCCCAGATGTAAGATGGTGCGGAGGTCTGGTGGTTGTTGGTGAGATTTCTTTTTGGCGAGTTGATCAATGAGAGTATCAAGAGTACGCTGCCTTCTGACGCTCCCATAAACCAATTCTGTCACCAAGCGGCGATCGCAATCAGCCAAATTAACTTTTTGCAGCACTCTATCTAGGGCAACATCAGCATAAGCCCCCTTGTGAACATCTCGGAGGGCGATAAAAGCTAGTTGACGGGGGTTTGTCATGGAAAAATGATTCAGGAGTCAGGAGGCTTTTGTATTCTAACTCTGCCAATTTTGGATTTTGGATTTTTCCTTCAATCCAACATCTAAAATTGAATGACTCCTAACTTCCCTATCGAGTCATATAGGGGTCTAAACTGGCGATTTCAAACTCACACGCTCTAGAAACCTGTTCTGCTGGTAATTTTCCAAAGCTAATTAATGGTAAATATGTGGGGTTTGCCATCAGCTCTTTTGCTAATAAGAACCCAGTAATTGTCCAAGTTTGATATTTTCTAGCTTGTTTCCCAATCAGTCGCCCTTTCTTACCATCGTAATATTCTGGCCATTCATCTTCACTGAGGCGTGGTTGGGCAATTTCAATCGCCTTTTCTGCAAGACTTATTTTCTTCGTTTTCACAGCCGCCGCCGCCAACATCCACATTAAAACTGGCCAACTACCAGCATTATGATACGACCAGGGTATATTTTTTGGGTCACATCCAGTTACAATTCTGTATTCTTCATGTTCCAAAGCTGGGAAGCAAATTTTCATTGGCATATCTCCCACCAAGTCATCCCATCGTTCCTCAATGAGCGTCATAATACCTTGTGACTGTTCTTCGGTGGCTAAGTCTGAAATGATTGCCATTAAGTTTCCGAGTGAAAAGAAGCGAGTATCTAGCTGCGACGGGCCAACATTACCTGCTAAATAACCACCTTTTTTAGGCAGCCACTTGTCCAATTCATAATAGGGAACAGAATCTACATATATGTTGAACAGATTAACAGCACCCTTACCATATTCTTCACTTTTGAAGCGATAAATTGCGTTCAGACGATTAATATCTATCCAATAATGCTGACGAATATGAGCGCACAAAAGAGGCAATCTGTTATCAATGGCTGAAACAATATCGTAATTCCCTTGACAAATTAGTAGTTCACGAGATGCACGCAATGCCGTATAGAAAAGAACTTGTAGTTCTAGAGGATGCCCATAAATGCCCATACGACGGTCAATCATACAAGCGCCATCTGGAACCAACAGCGTTGGGTACATATCAAAACGATTTGCCAAGCAGATTTCCATGATTAACCTGATACCATGTTGGAATTCAGGTTGATAGGCTAGAGAAAAATCTTCTGTGGCTACCACATAAGCACGCAACAAAATAATCCACCATAGGCAAGAATCTACAGGTGTAACTCTGGCGATCGCGTGTTCACCAAAGTCTGCTTCTAAATATTCTTGCCCATTGTCTGATACCACTTTAAAGCTGGCTGGTATTAATCCTCGTCCCGGCTTATAAGCATCTAATGCCTTTTCTTTAGGCTGTAACTTTAAGGTTTCTTCTAAGAAATTACGAACAATATCTGTTCTACCTTTGATTAGAAAAATTAGACCGGAAGAGACAAAATCTCGGACAAAGCACTGATCGTAATTGAGTGCCTCTACAGATGCATCGTAAGCGGCTACCGTCCCAACGGGGCGACCTTGATAATAGAGAATTGATTTTTCCAGTGCTTGCCAAGCTTCATCGACTTCTTTTAAATTTTCAGTAGTTTCCAGTTCGTTTAGGTGCATCGCCAGAATAACTCCATTTGGAT
>NZ_JAIVFV010000379.1 GCF_020829445.1 Nostoc sp. CHAB 5836 | reverse complement strand
GTTTATATTACTATACCTTGGGGTTCTGGTGGCTATGCTTTTTTTTTGCTGGTAACTATAAACAAGATTAATCATTTATTCGCGTAATACATACGCGAACACTTCTTTTTTGTCCAAAGTCCAATTGCTTATGCGATTGGCAAGATTCTGATCCAAGGCACTCAGCTTGGCTCGTTCCTAACCACCGGAAAAAGGAAGATTCTCTACTATCAGGGAGACGAAAGCCCCGGCGATATGCTGCAAGCCCTAGACTCAATGGGTTATTCAGAAGAAGATATCGGTGACTCTGTTCGTGTCCGCTTTGGCTGGAGCGCTGAGAATATGCCAACTCTCATCCAAGACTTAAAAGAATTTCAGCCTGAGCTTGTCTTCATTGACTCGCTATCGACTGCCAACCGTTTTTCGATTTACCGCGAGTCGGAAATGGAATACTCTCGCCCCATTCTGGAGATGAACGGACTGGCTACCCAGTACAGAACCACCTTCGTGATTATTCACCACATGAATAAGGGAGGCGAAGTTAGGGGCACGACCGCAATCAGGAACGCAGTAAGTGAAGTCTGGACTCTATCCAAGGACAAGAAAGAAACTGCTACCTCCTACGACCGGATACTAGAGATCGATAAATCGCGATCGCGATCCTCCGGCAAGAAATACCGAATGTATTTCAACCCAGAAGACCTTAGCTTTACCTTTTTGGGAGAAGAGGGAGAAGAGTTTGGCGGCCCGGGTCAATCTGCCAAAGACAGTACCTTAGAGCTTTTGGCATCTCACAGAAACATCAAGTTCACCAGTGAAGAGATAGCCCATCGGCTAGGCATTTCCAAAGCTTACGCTCGTCGCTATCTCGGAGAATTATCGGCTGATGGGTTAATCAGCGTCCTTCGCCAGCCGGGGAAAGCGAACGTTTATTTCCTCGCCTACGAAGGATCACCAAAGGATCACCCCTCGGATCACCACCCTTCATATTCTGTAAGCCTTGCTGACAATAGCTTACAGACCAATTCTGAAGTTGGTATAAAAAAGAGAGGATCACCCCAGGATCACCCATCGGATCACCCCAAAAATGTAGATACAGCAAGCGATACAGCCGAAGGTGATCCTAGAAGTGGTGAAAATAGCGAAAAAATTCCCAGCACAGAAATTTCTGAAGACAAGGGGGGGTCAAGGATCACCTTTGGCTGAACCCTTTACCAGATAACAATCCTGGAGGTGATCCAGGGGGTGATCCTTTGGTGATCTTGTGTGAAAATATACACGCCAGCCAAACAGCCGTTGAAGCATTGCCAGCCAAAGACTCTGGCAGTTTTCCCCAGGGTGATCCGGGGGGTGATCCTTTGCCTCTACTCCAGGAGAAAGCTACTTATTGGAGTTCGTCCTTTAAACGAGAAGTAAAAGTATTCCAAATTTTTGATGAATTCTCCGAAGCCAGCTGCCAAGTATCTGGACGAGGCAGATTTAGCCTGACCTTTACTGACTTGCAATGCTTATCGCAATCCCCCAGGAGTGACTTTAGTGTGGGGGACAAGGTAGTTATTTTGGTTGGCAAGCATAAGGAGACCTTTGCAACTATTACCACCATTAGAGCCGATGGCATTTGGCTTAAGTGCGACGATCGCCGCAAGCCCCTTGCTAAAACTTTCTTTCCGCACCAATTGGCAAAAGCCTGACATTATAATCTGGCAGAGTGCGATCGACAAGTATCGTCTAGCTTGCCATAGCCATAAAAAAGCTTATGCCAGCCCTTGCTGGCATAAGACTACATCATTGTTAGCGTAAGCATTTTTCAGCACAATGGGCACACGGATCAATGTCGTCTAAACCTGAAAGAAAAGCGATCGCCAAAATAAAGCAATAGCGATCGCGAAAAATTATAGATGTAGAAATCTAGAGTATCCTTACAAGTATTGTTTGTCACAAATTCGGGTAGACTCGCTCGACTTCATCCCATGCCTGATTAGCGAGATTCTCCAGTGCCATAGCCAAAATCAGGGGATGGTCATAAACGCCTTCCTGCAAGCGCTCAAAGAATATCTCGATTTGCAAGAATAGGAGATTG
>NZ_JAIVFV010000037.1 GCF_020829445.1 Nostoc sp. CHAB 5836 | reverse complement strand
TAGGGTCTTCGGCTGTGCCTTTATCATAGGCAACACTAAAATGGTACAAACCACGAAAAATCATTTCTAAAGAAATGCGGTCAAACGGTAGAGATAATTCGTCAGCAACCGCGTCTGCTAAATCCACTAATACTGCATAAAATAGCCAAAACGAGTAACTAAGTCAATAACTGTACAAATTTTACCTGCTAGTTGCCCTGTTTTCAAGTCTTCCAGGCTTTTTAGCTTACGGAATAAGGCTTCTAGCGTTGAGCCATCAGCAATCCAAATTCGTTCAAAATTACAGAGTGTAAATTTAACACTATCTGCTAATGGTCGCTGAAGCCGTTGTTGCCAATTCAGTTGTAATTGAGGTAGTAAATCTTTAAAGACTCGTTCAAATAATTCCGAAGGAAAAACTAAAAACCAAACTGAAGAGTGATTGTTGGGCAACTTTGGTGACTTGACACCATAAAAAACCTTCTCGTGCTAACAAACGATTTAACTCCTGAACGCCAGGAACTTGTCGCCACAATAACGTTAATACTGCTGCCACCATTAACGATAAATTCAGAATCCTGTCTCGACATCCTAACTGCTTATAATACTTTTGTTGTGCAAAAACTGCTGGAGTTAATAAAGCTTCTAGTACTTCTTAGTATTATTTATTTTTGTCCCCATAATTGATTGCTCTTTATCCTTTATGAGAAATTTAGAACTATTAATTCTCATGACTTCATAATTTTCTGGTGTAAACACAGAACTTAAAGTAGCTACCATATCTCCAATAGAAATCTTAAAAGCTAGTGGGATATGGAAATTCAAAAATGATTTTGGCAGTTTTTTAACATTTAAATACAATTTCTTTTGACTTACATACCATACTCCAGTAAATTTATTACCTGTTATAAGTTCTTTAGGTTTAGAGAAAAGCAATGTTTGAATTTTGGTTTGTTCATAAGTCATATCATCTTTAAATTCAATAGTAATTTTTTCTGAATCAGTATTAAAACGCCATTTTCCTAAAAGTAAAAGTTCTATTTCTAAATCGGAATGCTTACTATTACTCATATTTATTCTTGAATTAGCTTTAGTTCTAATTTTTCCCATTATTAACAAATATGCGATGAAATCATCGGAAAGTTGAGTGACAACTTTTTACACGAGAAAAGAATAAGTGCATTTGCCAAACTAAAAGTCCCCATTACAAAACTGTGCTTCCGTTAGCGTAGCGGTAGCGAGTCCGCGAGCGTCCTTCTGACTTCCGACTTCCGACTTCTTTAAGTTCTTACCCATTTCAACACCTTTGGGTCTTTGTCATAGCGGTAGGTAAAGCCATCTTTAGTAGTAATGGACTTGCCAAGGCTAGCCTTGCTTCTGATAGTGTTAATCTTGGAGTCTGTTAATCTCTGAATCTCTTGGTGAGACAGTCCTACAATTGTGCTTATCTCCGTCGATATTTCTGGTTGACTTTGGGATTCGTTATCGGGTAAAACATCTATTGTGATTTCAGTATTTTTGGGAGAATTAGTGACAAGTTCTTTTGCTTTTTGCAGTCGGTAATCCTGCACAGTTAAAAGTTGCCAACTAGAATCTTGTGAGAGTTCTAAAACCCATTGATGATAATTAAACAAACTTTCTCGATGTCCAACACTTATAAACGTTGTTTTTGTCTCTTGTAATTGTTGGTATAAATTACATTCATTATTCAAATCTAAAGCACTGGTTGCTTCATCTAATATAGTAAAGCTAGGATCGGTAACTAACAGTCGGGCGAATGCTAGGCGTTGTTGTTCTCCCAACGACAATATACTTTCCCAAGGGACTTCTGTATCAAAGCCTTCAACTCGACTGAGTAAGTTTTGCAGGTTTACTTGTTGCAAAACGTCTTTGAGTTCTGCATCGGTCATTTGACGATTCGTATTCGGATAAAGTAATTGTTCGCGTAAAGTTCCCAAGATGATATAAGGACGTTGGGGTAAGAATAAGACTTCTTCTAAAGGAGGTCGTACCAAACGACCAGTTCCCGCATTCCATAAACCTGCGATCGCCCTCAACAGAGAACTTTTACCTCGACCACTCGGTCCTATAATTAATAAGCCTTCGCCTGGTTGAACAGAAAGTGACAAGTCTTCAACGATTACCTGTTCATAGTTGGGCGTTTGTAAGGTGACATTCTCGAAAGCAAAACGGTTTTCTTCTATTGTTTTAATCGTACTGACATTCTCTGGTTGTTTGTTAACTGCTTCTAACGCATCTGAAAATTCAGATAAACGCTCAACATAACTAGAAAACCGTCCAGAATTTCCAAATTCCCTAATTAATGTTGCTATAGCATTGGCAAACTGATTACAAGCTATACTGGCTTGGACAACTTCTCCGAAATCAGCTTGACCACTCATATATATAGGTGCAAGTACCAGATATGGGAATATTTGAATAGCAGCTTTATATCCTCCGTCAAAAAAATCCTGATTTCTCTCCCAATTAATTTTGCGTTCGACATTTTTTAGGAGATTACTAAATCTTCGTTGAATTATATTAGACTCTTGGTTTTCTCCCTGAAAAAAAGCTATCGATTCAGTGTGGTCGCGGACATGAGTCAGACAATAATTGTATTCTGCTTTAAATTCTAGTTCTTCTTGATTAATTTTATTTAATTGTTGAGCTAAGTAAATAGCAATCAAATTACCAATGACTGTATAAACAACCAGAACAGTTGCGATAAATTGGGAGATTGACCAAAGAATTACCAAAAAAGTCGTCATTTCCAGCACTTTTTCTAGGAAAGTAGCTGAAAACGAGAGAGCATTACTGGTAATGGGTTCTATTTCTTGAGATATTCTTTGATCTGGGTTATCAACATCGGATCTAAAGTTGATTTTATAATAGGCACGATTGCTCAAATATTTTGATAGTGTGTGATTATTTAACCATCTGTACCAATCAAGAGCAATTTTTTTTCTGACAAATTTAGAAAATCCGCTTAAGAGTGTTATGCAGATAAGAGCAGCGCTGAAAAGCACTATTGTCTTAATAAAGTTAGGATAATCTTTCTCTTCAATAACATCTGTTATGTAGCGAGTAACGAAACTATTAAAGGCAGTTATGCCTACCAACGCGATTATTAATAAAACTAGAAGAATGAGCATCCCCCATGTCCGAATTACGTCCGAAAATACTCTTTCTTTAGACTCTGTTGGATACCAGTAAGGCCCGGCGATCGCTCTTACATTCTCCCAAAATTTATTAAAACCCGGAGGAGAAGGATCGTTTATTAAGGATTGAGTGTGAGAAACTTTGGTTGGCATATTCTAAAATCAAATGAATATCTTTTCTTAGCAGCTAAATTCACAATTATTTATTTTTAAAAATAGAAAATTAAAAAAATAAAATAATAGTTGGAAACTAGTACTCTAGCGACCCAATTTTGATAAGTAAAGGAACGAACCGCAGAGGCGCAGAGAACACAGAGAAAGAGGAAAAGAGAGATTCTAAAAGTTGATTTAACAAGGAAAATTGATTGGCAGAGTACTAGTAGAGTCTTTAATTAACTACCACTATGCAACGCCAAATTTAGGATACCAAAGAAACTGTGTCATTCTTGCTAGAAGCTGTATCAGCAGCGATCGCCACTGCATTACTAACATTAGGAAGTTCATCTTCCACAAATCGTAGGCGAGGGTACAAGTAGGCAATAGAGCTTTCTAAAATGGTCAAGACTCCCATAATAATTAGTAGAAGTTCCATACCACGACCTGACCCAACACCGATGATTTGTCCGATGCTTCCCGCTAAAGAACCGTCAGTAGCCATTAAGGGTTCAAAAACCTTCTCGGCTAGCGGCCCAATCGTGATGTAGCCTAGAGGTAAAGCAGCCGCTTCAATCGCTCCTTTGATCGCAAAAACTCTACCTTGCACACTAGGTTCTACTTTTTTTTGCATGACAGCTTGCGTAGAACTAGAAATGATCGGTTGTGTCAGGGAGAATAAGAAGATGCTAACAGTGAAGATGACAAGAAAGGGTTGCAAACCAGCGACGATAATAAATACACCATTCAAAAGCATACACCCGTATATTGCATATATATTGCGTTCTAATCCTCCCCAAATGCTCACGAGCAAGCCGCCGACTAAAATAGCAATACCGAATAGTGAAAGAATAGTTCCCAGAACGCTTACTGAAGCGAAATTTAACACTAGTGGCACAGTGATAACATTAATACCTCCTACAAGATAAAGACTGGAAGCTGAGAATAAAACTAGTCCTAGCAGTCCGGGTCGAGTGGTCAAATATGTAAATCCGTAAGTTGCTTCACTTAGGAATGAACTTTTTGCAGTTGCAACAGCACTCATGTTGACTTGTGGAAACCGAACCAGCATTAGGGAGACAACAGCAATCAACACACTGGTTACGTGAAGCAAAATAATCCATTGGAGATGAACAATGCTTAGTAGAACACCTCCGAGAGTTGGTGCAATGATTAGGGAAATGCCATACATCAGACTCATCAACCCATTGGCACGATTGAGGTGCTGTTTCGGCACTAGTAAGACTGTTGATGCTGTATAAGCAGGTGTGTGAAAAACCATGAAAACAGCAGTGAAGGTATTGGCTAGGTAAATATGCCAAACTTCCAACCGACCTATGACAAATAAAACGCCGATCGCAACTGTTCCCAAACACGCCAAGACATCAGCAATAATCATTGTCTTTCGACGATCCCACCTATCTACTAAAGGCCCGGCGATTGGGGAAATTAAGATTAGTGGTAGAGTATTGAACAGGGTAACTAAAGCAAACTGAGTGACTGAACCAGTGCGATCGTAAACCCAGATATCTAAAGCAAAGGCAGTGGTACTCGAACCAATCAGGGCAATCAACTGTCCTAGCCAAACAACTATAAATAGCTGCATTTCCCGTAAAACAGTCAATCTTGTTTTTTCTATAATCTGTACGTCTGACATAATAATCTGGTATTTTCTAACTTTTTACTGTCCAAATCCGAACACTGTATTTTTGAAAAACTACTTGTTAGCTCGACTTTATCCAAAATTAAGAACTTGGCTCTCTTGATATGACCAAAGCCTAGCTTTTTGGCAAAAACTTTTTCCATGTCACTGATTATCGGTGAAATCGAAAAAGTAGAACTACCGTAGCACAGAGGTTTCAGCGTCAAGTTGAGCGTTGGCAAAAAATGGATAAAGTCGAGGTTAGAGCATGTTTGAAAAGTCCTATTGTTGGTAGCAAAACGTTTTAGATCCCCCTAAGTCCCCCTTAAAAAGGGGGACTTTGAGAAGTTTTCCCCCCTTTTTAAGGGGGACTAGGGGGGATCAACTAGTGCTTAACATCACGACCAACAACTTTTCAAACACTCTCTTATACCTCCAAAATTAAGTAACAGATATAAATCATAAAATTCTTGCTAATTTTAAATTACGAATTACGTTAGCGCAGCGTTAGCGACGCAGGAGTGTCATTACGAATTACGAATTATGAAATTGCACGGCATTGAGAATTATGCCGTCGAAATAATAAGGAAAGGTCACTCAGCCGGTATTCGGGATTAGTAATTAGCAGCTCAAGCAACACTAGAAACTGAGTAACCACACGGCTAATAGTAGTAGCATCAAACAAATCGATTTTGTAGCACCATTTCCCTTCAATGCTTCCTAATGTTGTTTGTTGAAGATAAATATCCCAATCAAATTCTGCTGTATTAGTTTCAATTGACCAGGAACGAACAGTCAAATTTGTCAGTTTTAAATCTGATGGAGGCAAAAAGTTAAACATCACTTGATATAACAAAGAATGGCTTGGTTCTCGTTTTGGCTGTAGTGCTTCTACTAACTTTACGAAAGGAATTTGCTGGCGATCGCAGGCTGCTAAAAAACATCCACGCACCTGATACAGCAACTCACTCAGACTTGGATTGCCCCCCAGGTATGTACGTATTGGTAGCATGTTAATGAAGCAGCCAATAAGTTCTTTATTTTCCACCTGCTGGCGATTGGCAAAAGGAGTGCCGACAATAATATCTGACTGTCCAGTGTAATAGAACAGTACTATTTTGAAGGCTGTTAGCAGAGTTACGAATAGAGTTACATTATGCTGTTGGCTCAAATTTAAGAGAGTATTTGTTAGGCTTTTAGGAATGGTGAAAGTTTGACTTGCACCTTGAAAAGTTCTTATTGGTAAGCGCGGGCGATCGCTAGGAAGCTGTAGTAAAAGTGTGCTATTGCTTAGTTGCTGTTTCCAGTAGTCAAGCTTAGATACGAAAGCAGGACTAGTAACCCACTGCTGTTGCCAAAGGGCAAAGTCAGCATATTGGATAGGTAAATCGGGAAGCGGTGAGGGCTGACCATGACAAAATGCTGCGTATAATTTTGTTAGCTCCTCTGAAAACACACCCACAGACCAACCATCAAAAACCAGATGATGGATAGTTACTATGAGTAAATGCTCGGCATCAGAGAGCCGTAACAGCTTAACGCGTAACAATGGGCTTTGTTCTAGATCGAAAGGCTGATTTTTTTCCTCATTTACAAATCTTTGAGCTAAAGCCTTTCGCTCAGTTTTAGAGTGAGAAAGTTTTCGCAAGTCTACTACTGAAAATGGTAAAATAGGCTCTTTGGCAATTTTCTGAACCACTTGTCTATCCGTAATAGCAAAAGTAGTTCGCAAAGCTTCGTGACGACGGACAATTTCAACAAGGCTTTGCGTCAGAGCAGTTACGTTGAGTAAACCCGTCAAGCGATACGCCAAGGGAATGTTATAGATGGGAATGCCCGGATGCAATTGAGCTAATATCCAAAACTCAAGCTGAGTCAAAGAGATTGGCAACTCTTTTGTGTTCTGGGGTACTGGTTTGAGCGATGGAGTCAACTCATTTTGACAAGAGGGCAGAGGGGCAAAGAGGGATAAGGAAGATGAGGGAGATGAGGAAGATAGGAAAATAACTTCTTCTCCTGCTCCCTGCTCCCTGCTCCCCTGCTCCCCTGCCTCTTTTTGGCAGTATTCTGAAATCTGCCGATCTAGCTCGACTACTGTCGGGTAATCAAACAGACAGCTTATGGGTAACTCAACTTTGAAGGTTTCTCGCAACCGAGCAATGACTTGCATTGCTGATAGGGAATGCCCTCCCAATGCAAAGAAATTGTCGTGGATACCAACTTGTTCTAGTCCTAAAACATCGCTCCAGATTTCTGTCAGAACCTCTTGGGTAGCAGTACGAGGTGGGATTAAGTCTGTAGAGATATTACGTTCCCTACTCGAAGGTGCTGGTAAAGCGCGGCGGTCTGTCTTGCCACTGGGGGTTAGAGGTAGAGCATCTAGCAACTTCACGAAAGCAGAAGGCAGCATATATTCTGGTAGCTTTTGTTTGAGGTAACAAAGCAGTTCGCTGGTGTCTAGGTGCTGTTTGGGAACAATGTAGGCGACGAGACGCTTGTTTCCTGGTTGGTCTTCTCTGGCAATAACTACTGCTTCTTTTACCTGTGGATGCGCGGCGAGTACGGTTTCAATTTCCCCCAGTTCAATGCGAAAGCCCCGCACCTTCACTTGATTGTCAATTCTACCGAGAAATTCAATGTTGCCATCAGGTAAATATAGAGCGCGATCGCCTGTTTTATATAAGTGCTGAGTGCTGTTAGCGGAAGCGGGGCGTTTAGCCCGTGCTGAGTGCTGAGTAAGAAGTGGAGAGTTATTTTCTTGGCTCCCCTGCTCCTCTGCCCCCCGCTCCTGATCACTGAGCGTAGCCGAAGTGCTGCCCCCTGCTCCCCTGCCTCTTCGGAAGGGGTGAGGAATAAATTTAAGAGCAGTCAATTGAGGCGAATTAACATAATTTCTAGCGATCGCAACGCCGCCAATATACAGTTCTCCAGGAACTCCAACAGGTAAGGGCTGTAAATACTTATCTAGGATGTAAATTTGCGTGTTGGCAATGGGACGACCAATGGGCGGAAGTGGCGACCAACTGCTTGCAGCATTTTTTAAAGTAAAACTTGTTACTACATGGCTCTCCGTTGGGCCGTACTGATTTTGCAGCGTACAACTAGGAAGCTCCCTAAAAAAGTTGACTAAAACAGGAGTAATTTGTAATTGTTCTCCTGCCGTCATAATCTGACGCAAAGATGCAGGATAGCATTGAGCAATAGAGGCGGCATTGGCTAACTGCTGAAGGGCGACAAAGGGTAAAAATAGTCTTTCCACCTTTTCTTGTGCAATTAACTGTAATAATGCGAACCCATCCTTCTGTACTTCTTCGGTGATTAAAACTAAGGTTCCGCCGTCACACCAGGTAGAAAAGATTTCTTGAAAAGAGACATCGAAACTGATAGAAGCAAATTGCAAGGTTTTGGCACGACAGCAAGCACTTTCTTCCATTTGCCAATATAAAAGGTTAACCAGAGAACGGTGACTCATAGCTACACCTTTGGGTTTGCCGGTTGAGCCTGAAGTATAAATCACATAAGCCAAGTTCTCTGGTGTTACTTTACTAACAGGATTTTCCTCGCTGTTTTGGCAGAAATCCGATGTATCTAAACAAACTACTGTTAATAATTGCCCAGATAAGGGAATTGACGAATCTGTTAGCAACACCGACGCTTGAGAATCACTTAATATATAATTCAAGCGTTCTTGAGGCGATCGCGGATCTAAAGGTACGTAAGCACCACCAGCTTTGAGGATTGCCAACAATCCTACTACCATCGATAAAGAACGCTCAACGCAAATCCCTACCCGCACTTCTGGTTTTACCCCAAGTTTTTGTAGATGGTGCGCTAACTTGTTAGCCTGACAATTTAACTGCTGGTAAGTCAGTTGTTGGGATTGGAATGAGACTGCTACTGCATCCGGTGTCTGTTCCACCTGTTCTTCAAACAACTGAGCGATACATTTGTCAGGATAATCTATTTGGGTATCATTCCATACTAAGATTTGGCGTTGTTCGCTAGCAGTTAGCATAGGTATTTCTCCTACCATCTGCTCAATGTTAGTGACCATACCCTCTAACAAAGTCACAAGATGTCCCATCATCCGGTGAATCGTTTCGCCATCAAAGCGGCTACCATCATAAAGAATGCGTAGGGATAACTCTTGTCCTGGTACAGCGATCGCTGTTAGTGGATAATTGGTTTGTTCGATGACTCGGCGTTGAGTGATTTGAATGCTGCCATTTAAATTGAATAAAGATGTATCTTGCGGGTAGTTTTCAAACACTACAATACTTTCAAACAAAGGCTGTTCTGGAGGAATTTCGCTGAGAGCCTTGATTTGTACTAATGGACACCAAGAATAGTGCGATCGCTCTACCTGTTGAGCCTGCAATTCCCTCAGCCATTGCCATAAAGGAGTTGCTGGTGGTACTTTCACCGTGACTGGTAGAGTATTAATAAATAGTCCCACCATAGATTCCACCCCCGATAAAGTGGGAGGACGACCGGACACAGTTGCTCCAAATACTACCTCAGACTCATCAGTGTAGCGACTGAGTAAAATTGCCCAAGCAGCTTGGACGAAAGTTGAAAGTGTTAGATGATACTGCTGTGCTTGGGACTGTAAAGCAGCAGTTGTAGTTGCCGATAAACAGCAGTGCTGCTCGTGGTAGGTTTTTGATTGTTGAGAATGTGCCTCACCTTTATTTACTAGCAAAGAGGTAGGCTTAGTAAAGCCTTGGAGTTGTTGTTGCCAAAAGATTTCTGCTGCTCTTAAATCTTGTTGTTGTAACCAATTTATATAATCTCGATAAGGGCGGGGGTTATTTAAATATAAATATTTGCCTTTAACTAAGGCATGATAAAAAGCAAGCACTTCTTTAAAGAGAATTGGCCAACTCCAGCCATCAATTAATAAGTGATGAAAACTCCAAATAAATTCGTAAGTATTATCGGCAATTTGAAATAAAGTGAAGCGCATGAGTGGCGCTTTGTCAAGAATAAAACCTTGAAGTCGATCTGTTTGTAAAAAAGCTTCTAAGCGCTCTTGTTGTTCTTGAGTAGATAAAGAACGCCAATCATAATTTTGCCAAGGTAAATCTATTTGTTTACATACTACTTGAAGCGGCTTTTCTTGTTTTTCCCAAACTATCAGAGTACGCAGAATTTGATGACGCTTCACTACTTGCTGACAGGCTTGCTGAAGCACTGCAATATCTAAATTGCCGGAGATAGTTAAACAGAATTGCTCGAAGTAGACTCCTGATTCTGGCTCATACAGGGTATGAAAAAGCATACCTTGTTGCATGGGAGAAAGAAGATAAATAGATTCAACGTTTTTGTTTTTAAGTAGTTGCAGCTTGCTCATATCATACAGATATTTCATTTTCAGCCATAATTTTACAGGGCTGATAGCAATTCATAAATAAAATACTCTACATAAATGTTACAACTAAAAATTAAAATCATAAATATTAATTATAACTTATTGGCAAATAATTTTCCATCTTTATGACCCAAATACTTGATAGCTAACTTACTATTTGATTGCTCAAATTGCTGCATAAATTTCTGCTTTTCTTCTGGCAATACAAGCAGATCATTTACTAAAAATGTAGGTATATTTGAGATTATTTTGCATATGATTCTATCGTTGACAAAATATCTTAAAAAATCTTGATATCTTCGCCAGTAATTATCATAAAATTTATTGACAAATTTTTCTATAACTATCTCATTAAAACTATTTAAATGCAAAATTATTTTCGTCATTCTGGCTGAAGGAGATACATTAATTTTTTCAATACAATCAATTTCAAAAGAAGCTTTATTCTCTAATAGATTAATGGCTTTTAAAAAATCATCAAAAATATTATTTTTCATATTTTTTTTGTCAAATTGTCTAACAATAATATTTTGATATCCAAATATATCTGCCCAATTTTCTAGTATTTGATAATAATTAAACATATGTTTATATTCATTATAAAATTCTTTGATGTCTACTCTACATGCTCCTATATTAACCATGTAACGATAACAAGATTCTAAAAAATCATCTTGTTTTCTTAGATAAATAACGATCTTGATTTCATAATTGTTTAAGAAATCTTTGACTTTAGCAATTGTTTCAGGTTTATAAAAGACATCATAAAAAGTAAAAGCCTCTGCCGAAATTATCACATTTTTAGGATTAATAGAATCTATTTCGGTTTTAAGACCTTCCCAAGTCGAAAACTGTGAAAGTAAATCATCTTTTTCTTTAAAATCAAGAAAAAATAGAGCTAAAAGATTATGACAATAGCGATCTTCTATTTCTTTGGCATTATGACGTATACCAGACAAGGGATATAAATATCCATTTTCTAAAAGTTTATCTCGGTTATTAAATAATACTTTTTGTAGGGAAGTTGTCCCGGTTTTAGGCATACCAATATGTAAGTAAATAGTTGTCATTTTATCTAATCTGTAGGGTTTATTTATTGAAAAGGCAAGAATTTATGATTGTGAGTAATCCCACGCTAAAATTCAAACTGAAAGTAGACAAAAGGTTGATGTTAATACTAACATAAATTATTTTTCATCAATTGTGTTCTCCCAAATTTTAAATTTGTTTGTACCGATCAAATAGACTTTCACTCAAGCGATCCCAAGAAAATTTTTCAACCGCTCGTTGTCGTCCAGCTTTTCCCATTGCTTTGCTGAGATTTTCATCTTCGAGTAAGCACAGGATTGCCTCAGCTAGAGCATCGGGATCATTTCTCTCCACTAAAAAACCTGTCTTTCTTTGCTGCACAAGTTCTGGAAAAGCACCGCTATAAGTAGCAATAACAGGCAATTCCATAGCCATTGCTTCGATAATTGGTATTCCAAATGGCTCGTTCCAAACAGATGGGAAGATAAAAATATCACTTTGTTCATAATGTTCAATTAACTTAAAATTTTCGACTGTTCCCACAAAAAATACTGAATTGACAGCGTTTGCAGAAATTATCTTCCGCAGTTGCGAACCATAGTTTTCTTTATAAAAAGGAGTTAGTTTTAATACATTGGGGTCTTCTCTATTCATCATTCCCCAAGGTAATATAGCATTTTCGGGCCCGATTATTTTCAGTTGTACATTAGGATAATTTAATATCACTTTATTGAAGGCTTTTAATAAGATATGCACTCCTTTTTCTGGTGAGATTCTACCAATAAACAGTAATTGTTTAATTTTATTTGCTTTTATTTGGTTATTTTTAGTATTCGGAGAAAAAATATTAACGTCTACACCATTAAAAATAGTTTGACACTTAATCTTAGGAAAGCTTTTGTGGATTTTATTAGTAACGTAATCGCTACATCCAATGACCAGATCGACTTGCTTAATTTGTCGTTCAATCATCACTGAATCAAGCTGTGTCAACCACTCGGTATTCATGTGTAAAACAATTTTGGCTTTAGGATTAAATGCTCGGATGAGAGGAACAAATTGAGAAACAAGGTGCATATGGACAACATCACATTGCTGCAACTGTATATCTCTAGCAATCTGCAAATAATATCCTAAATAATATAATCTAGAAGCAAAAATTGGTCGTTGAGGATTAGATATTTGCCAATTATCAAGTAAATTCAATGGTTCTAATAGCCGATCGATAAAGCTCTTTGGAATTCTTCGATAAAGAATTCCTTCTTCGTAGTATTCTAATTCTTGATGCTGTGGGGCTTTTGAACCATAGAAAATAACTTCATGAGAACGAGCTAAATAACGTCCCATTTGATAAGAATATAGACATAGCGACCCAACGGTAGGTGGCTCTGCAACAGTCCAAGGATAATCAAAAAAGGCAATTTTCATGTTTTTCGTCCTTATTTAATATTTTGAATGCTTATTCTAAAATCGATAATTTAGACGGGTTAAAATCAGCTAATCTTCAGTCAGTTTCAAGTTATAAGAGTTCCAAAATGTTCCTATTAGGGCAGAGTGTTCAATACCTTGGATACGATTTCGTACTGCCATCATTGAGAAAGGGTTAACTAGATAAATAAATGGCAAATACTCCTGAGTAATTTGTTGAGTTTCTACATAGATAGCTTTACGCTTTGCTTCATCCACCTCAGAGGCTGCCTGAATGTATAAATTACCAATTTTTCGTTCCCAATCTGCAACCTGTCGCCCTATTATCGGCGTTTGTCCTGCTTGAGATTCTTGATTAAAAAAGTGCCAACCAGCTTCAGGCAACCAAACATTAGCCCAATCATTTGGTTCTTGACCGACAGCAACCTCAAGTAATTGACACTCCCAATCGAAAGTTTGAGTCAATTTGTTGATGAAAATGCTAGCAGCTACGGGATTAAAATCAACAGTTATGCCAAGATTACTCAAATTTTGTTTTATGTGTACTCCCATCGCCTGCAATGCATTATTGGTACTATTCGTCATTAGGCTAAAGCGTACAATATTTCCTTGCTCGTCTAATAGCTGACCTTGATTGTTGTATTTAAAACCTGCTTTTAGAAGTAATTTTTTTGCTTTTTGAAGATTGTACTCATAGACAGTTTGGACAGGATAATAATACTTGCTCTGTACAGCAATCGGCGAATTTTGCAGTTTACCCAATCCTTGATAGATATTGTTGAGTATTTGTTGGCGGTCAATTCCATAGGCAACTGCTTGTCTAAATTCTACTGTATTGAACCAACGAGATTTTATAGGATCGACCAGTGCTTGACCATTCCTACTGCCTTTATTGAGATTAAAAGTAATAGCAGTTGACCCGACGAAAAGACCGCCATTATAGATAGTAAACTTTCCTTTGCTTTCTTCATGTTTTAATAATGAAAAATAATTAGTATTGACGTTGATGTAATCTAATCCTCCAGAACGAAATTGGATTAAAGAAGTATCTTGATTAGGAATAATTTGCCCAATCACACGCTCGATATAGGGTTGTGAATTGCCTTGAATATCTTTACGCCAGTAATAAGGATTTTTGCGGAAAATTATTCGCTGGCTCGGAGTATAAGATTCTATTGTATAAGGGCCGTTGACAATAATATTTTCTGGGGGAGTATCAGTCCCCCAAGTAGACATAAATTTAGGTCTGCCTTCCTGCTCTTTTGTTTTGACGCTTTCCCGAAAAATATGGGCTGGTAAAATTTCGAGTTTTGTAGCCCGAATAAATGGAGCAAATGGTTCAGGTAATGTAAATTCAACTCGCAAATTATCAAGCTTTCGCACAGTAGGTAAGGTACGATTTTTACCAATTACAAAAAAGTCTTTAGCGTAAGTAGGAATGTCTGGATTACGGTAAATTTCATTGTAGGTAAAAACGACATCTTCAGCCGTTAGTGGTTTTCCATCTGACCATTTTAGCCCTTTTCTGAGGGTATAAATTACTTGTTTATTATCTTTGGAAGTTTGCCACGATTTGGCTAGATTAGGTTCAATTTCTCCACGAGCATTTTCTTTAACTAGCCCTTCATAAGTATAATTTAAAATATAAGCCGATTCTACAATTAAAGCTGGATTGAAAGTTGTGGGTTCAGTTGGGAAAGGGACAATAATTTCAGATATTGGTTTTGCTTGGATTTTTAAGTTAATTTGATGATAGATAATTATGGCGTAGGCGAAGCCCGTCGTAGACATCGCAGTTATCAAAGCCAATAAAATTACTAGCCAACGATGACGAATTAAAGTATATTTCTTATTAATTTTTAATAACTTATAATCCAACATCGCCAAACCACTCCGCAATTTATTCTTGACTAGGTTGAGATAACAATCTATGAGTATCTTCTAATAAAGCTGGTATTTTGTCAGCATGAGGACTATAACGCAAGCAATTGCTTAAATCAAATTCTCTAACTCGTTCTGCTGTTAAGCCAGGAAACCAGGGATCGGCAGTATTTAAGTGGTTGTAACGCCTTGTAGCATATTCAAACATATCAAAAGCGATCGCTAAATTTCGTAACCATAAAATAACTGGAATATTAATCTCACCAGGGGTTTGTTTATAGGTGGGTAAACCAATGTGCCAGTTACAATACCAGTCTTTTCCGAGTGAGGCGATCGCTGCTTTTTCTAAACGGTTTAAAATTGGCGGTAAAATTTCATTCGCTTGCTCTAAAAGTTCTATAACCTTCAAGTGTTCATCAAAATCTGATGGTTTAGATGCGCCCAAGCTGAGAGTATGTACTTGAGGATGGCTCAAACAAAACAGATCGTTAAACACCATCGGGCTAAGAGGATGGCACAAGTCTAATAACTTTTGTGGAGGCTTATAAAGCATACCACCTTTATCTGATGGGCTAATGATAAATACACCCATGTCATGATGTTTAGCGGCTTCAATGGCGGGCCAATTGAATTGATTAATGTAGTACCAGTGGAGATTGACATAATCAAATTGATTGGTTTCAATGGTTTTGATAATTAAGTCTGTCGGAGCGTGGGTAGAAAAGCCAATAAACTTTACCTTACCCTTAGCTTGCAACTGTCGCGCTACATCAAGACAGCCATTGGGACGAATGCTATCTTCGAGATGTTGATAATTATTAATGCCATGCAGTGTTAATAAGTCAATGTAATCTAGCTTTAATAAAGCCAAAGATTTCTCACACAAACGGCGGAAGTCTTCAGAGTCAGATGTAGGAGTAACCTTAGTCTGGACAATAATTTTTTCTCTAGGCAATTTAGGTAAAATAGCTCCTAATTGCATTTCAGAAGTCCCATACATTCGCGCAGTTTCGATGTGATTGATGCCAACTTCAAAAGAACGGCGAATAGTGGCTTCTAGATTCTGTTGATTTTCATCAGGAATTTGTTCTTGAGTCAGCTCCTTATACTCAGTATAGACGTAGCGCATTCCGCCACAGGAAAAGACTGGCATTGGCAATCCTGTACGCCCAAATCTACGATATTGCATCATAAATGTGTTTTTATTGGAGCGATTCATTATATCCGCGAGTAATTGTGAAATTGTGGCAATAATAGAGGATTGATGTACCCTAACTCTTCTAACTTATTTAAAATTTTATTTGCACTTTCGGCAATACTTTCTTGATCAGTTTTGCATTCAACATCAGGGTTAAGAGGTATTTCGTATAAATTATCAATTCCAGTGAAATTTGTGATTTCACCAACTCTGGCTTTTTTGTACAAACCTTTAACATCTCGCTGTTCGCAAACTTCTAGTGGTGCATTGACGTATACTTCAATAAAATCTCCAATCTGTGCTTTTAATTCTTCTCGAATTACTCGATATGGTGAGATAACCGAAACCAGTACAATGATATTATTTCTAGTTAGCAGGTGAGCTACAAAACCAATTCTCCGAATATTCTCGTTTCGATCTTCCTTGCTGAAAGTTAGCCCCTTACTTAAATTTTGGCGTACTACATCGCCGTCAAGTACTTCAATTTGATATTCATGCGATCGCAATTTTGTATCCAAAAATTGGCAGATAGTAGTTTTACCAGCACCACTCAAACCAGTTAACCATATTGTTACACCACGCTGTTTTTCTACCACCACTTTACCTCTATAATTTTATTAAACTACTAGTCTAAAAAGCGTTTTGACTGTTTAATCGATATTGGATGGCTTCTGCTAGCCGAACTACAGTAGGTTTCTCAAACAGGTAGACTAAGGGAAGTTCTACTTGAAAAGCTGATTGTAGTTTGCATATAACTTCAAGAGTTTGAGAAGAATGTCCTCCAATTTCAAAAAAGTTGTCTTGAGTGCTAATCTGCTCTAGCCCTAAAATTTCCTTCCAGATAGTTAACACAACTTCTTCGATAGAATTTTGAGGTCTAACAAAATCCTTCGATATTGGGGATACAACAGTTTGAGTGGGCAAACTTGGGGGTTCAGATATTAAAATAAGTTCCGCCAGACGTTGCTTATAATTGGTCGTTATTTTTTCCAGCAAGGTCTGAAAATTCTCGACCATCTTGGTAATAGTGGCAGCTTCAAATAAATCTGTTCTGTATCCAAGCAAACCTTCAATACCTGTTGATGTTTCTTCGAGGGTTAATTCTAAATCAAACTCTGCGGTATCTTTTGTATCTCTAGCAATAAACTGCTCTTTCAAAGTGAGATTGGCAAATTCTAAATTATCCCCTGGAGTATTTTGAAAGACAAACATTACTTGATTTATTAATGTGTAACTGGGATCTCTCACTGGCTGGAGTTCTTCTATTAGCTTGATTAAGGGCATTTCTTGATGAGCGTAAACACCCAAGGCTACCTCACGCACTCGGACAAGTAGTTCCCGAAAGCTGGGGTTTCCTTCTAAGTTGGTACAAAATGGCAGTAAATTGACAAAAAAACCAATCAGTCCCTCAGTTTCCACTCTGGTGCGATTGGCAAGGGCGCTGCTGACAATGATCTCTTCCTGTCTTGTATAAGAGAAGAGTAATGTCTGGAATGCTGCCAATAAAGTCATAAACAGGGTTACGCCTTCCTGTTGACTTAGCGCCTTGAGTGCATCGGTTAATTTATTGGAGAGAACTACCGATTGACCTGCACTTTTAAAGGTTCGCGCTGGTGGACGTGGGCGATCGCATGGTAGCTTCAATATTGGCGGACTAGTGCCTAAATGCTTTTTCCAAAACTGAAGCTGAGACTCTAAGACTTGTCCTTGTAACCACTGCCTCTGCCATTGAGCAAAGTCGGTATATTTGATCGGTAACTCAGTCAGAGGCGACGGCTTACCCTCACAGAAGGCTTCGTAAACTTTTGCCAGTTCTTGGGTTAGGACACTAAAAGACCAACCGTCAGCAACAATATGGTGGGTAACGGCAACGAATAGATACTCTTGTTCATTCAAACGCCAAAGCTTGCTGCGTAATAAAGGGCCTCGTGCCAAATCGAAAGGATGCTTAATTTCCTGTTCAGCCTGTTGTGTGGCTTGAGCTTCGCGCTCAGTTTCGCTTAGGTGCTGGAGATCAATTACTGAAAAATCAAAGACAGGATCGTTAACAACAGCATAAACGACTTGTCCATTGTTAACCTGAAAAGTCGATCGCAATGTCTCATGTCGGCGGACAATTTCTCTTAAACTCTCCTCTAATGCTGTCTCGTTAAGCGCACCTGTGATGCGATAGACCAAAGGCAGGTTATAGATGGAATTCCCTGGATAAAATTGGTCAAAAAACCACAGTTCTAGCTGGGTTAAAGAAATTGGTATTGGCTCATCTTGGGAAGGCAACCGTTTTAGAGATAACTCCTGCCTGTCTGGCGCTTTAGCTGTGGCAATTTTTTGGGCTAAAGGTGCGATCGCGGGAGACTCAAATAAACTCAATAGTGGTAATTCTATCCCAAATGCTTTGCGCGTTAAAGCAATAACCTGAGTTGCTAGTAAAGAATGTCCCCCCAAATCAAAGAAGTTATCGTAAATGCCAACTTGTTCTAACCCTAAAACATCTCTCCAAATCCCAGCTAAGATTTCTTCGGTGGGAGTACGCGGCTGAACAAAAGTTTGACCTAATTCCGGTCGGCTAGTTGTCGGTTCTGGTAGAGCGCGACGGTTTACCTTTCCATTGGGTGTGAGCGGGAACGATTCCATTTCGACAAAAGCTGATGGAATCATATAATCTGGCAATTGCTCAGTCAAAAAAGTCCGCAGTTGTTCGACTGTGATTGTCTCTCCCGGAATTGGAACAAAGTAAGCCACTAAATATTTTTCCCTGGCACTTTTTCCATGTACTTTAGCTACTGCTTGGTTAATTTGAGGATGTTTGCTCAGAACGGCTTCAACTTCTCCAAGTTCAACGCGAAAGCCCCGAATTTTTACTAAATCATCTATGCGTCCCAAAAACTCGATATTACCATCTGGTAGGTATCGAGCTAAGTCACCAGTTTTATAAAGTCTTCCGCCTCCTGCCTCCTGCCTCGTGCCTCCTGCCTCCTGAAACGGATTAGGGAGAAATTTTTGATTGGTCAAATCTGCACGGTTGAGGTAGCCACGAGCCAAACCATCACCACTCACGTAGAGTTCACCAGGAACGCCAATCGGCACGGGTTGAAGGTTGCTGTCTAACAGATAAACTTGCACATTGACAGCAGCTTTACCAATGGGAGGATAAATCGGCCATTCATCTGGTTTTTGGCTAAAAGTATAAGCTGTAACTAAGTCTGCTTCTGTGGGGCCATAGAAATTGTAGAGTGTACAATTTTCCAGACGCTTAAACAGCTTAATCATCGGCTGAGTAATTTGGAGTTGTTCGCCACAAGCGATCGCTTCCCGAATATTTTGAAATAAATGTGATTGCTCTGTGTATATTTCTGCTAATTGCTGCCAAAGGCTAACTGGCAGAAAAACTTTACCAATTGGATTGTTGCCAAGTAAGTGGATTAATTTATCTAAATCTTTGCGATCGCATTCAGGAATGATATACAGCGTCCCTCCGAAGCCCCACGCCACAGATATTTCGTGATAGCTGACATCAAAACTCAGGGAAGCAAACTGAAGCACACCAACACCTGTGGACATTTTTGCCTGATGGTGTTCTATTAAATTGGTGAGCGATCGCTGGGGAACAAGAGTGCCTTTAGGAGTGCCGGTAGAGCCAGAGGTATATATGATGTAAGCTAAATTATCAGCTGCTACTTCAACTTGCAGATTACTCTCAGATTCTTTGGCGATTTCGTCCCTATCTTCATCTAACACAATTAGACGATGAGCAAAGTTGCCATTAAGTAATGACTTCCAACGTGTTTGAGTTAAGACGACTGGTGCTTGAGAATCGTTGAGCATGAAGGCTAAACGCTCTGGCGGATAGGTAGGATCGAGGGGAACGCAAACTCCCCCAGCCTTGAGAGTTCCTAAGATGGCGCTAGCAGCTGCTAGCGATCGCTCCACACAAATACCCACTGGGACATCTGGTTTTACACCCAAGCGTTGCAAGTAGTGGGCGATTTGATTAGCTTGCTGATTTAACTCCTGATATGTCAATTGTTGGTTTTCATATACCACCGCCAAAGCTTGGGGTGTTTTTTTTACTTGCTCCTCAAATAATTGATGGATGCAACGATTGATGGGATGCGCTGCTGAGGTAGCATTCCACTCGACTAAAAGCAAATCTTGTTCTGCTGGAGTTAGTAGCGGTAACTCGCCTGGGGTGCGATGAGGATTGACGGTAATTCCCTCCAACAGGGTGAGGAAATGACCAGCCATGCGATCAATAATGTCTGCATCAAAGCGATCGCGATCGTAGCAAATTTTTACGGTCATTTCCTCGCCAGGAATTGCCACCACTGTCAAGGGATAATTGGTTTGCCCCCTATCTTGCAGTTCCGCTATTTTCAAGTTTCCAGGGAGTTGCTGCAACGTTACATTTACAGGATAATTTTCAAATACAACAATGCTTTCAAACAAAAGTTGAGTACGAGGAACTTTACTCACGGCTTGAATATCCACCAGTGGAGTGTATGAATACTGCTCTCGCTCCATATACTCTTGTTGCAACAATTGTAGCCAGCTTAACAAATCGGTTTGATCAGGGATTTTCAACCGTGCGGGTAAAGTATTAATAAACAACCCCACCATCGACTCCACACCAGATAAACTAGCAGGGCGACCAGATACAGTAGTGCCAAAAACTACATCAGACTCACCACTGTAGCGACTTAGTAACAGCCCCCAAGCTGCTTGTATTAGGGTGGCAAGGGTCAGATGATGTTGTTGGGCAAAAGATTTTAAGGTAGTTGTCGTCTCGGTTGATAAATGCTGCGATCGCACCTCAATATTTTGCTGTTGGTGAGAACTCTGCCCGATGGCTCGTTCAACTATCAAAGGCGTAGGTGCAGTAAAACCCTCAAGATTTTGTTGCCAGAACGCCTTTGCTCTAGCCAAATCTTGCTGTTGCAACCAATTAATATAATCCCGGTAAGGGCGACTGGGAGCTAAATATAATTGTTGACCGTTCTTTATAGACTCATATAAAGCAAACAATTCTTTGAAGATAATCGGCCAACTCCAGCCATCAAGCAGCAAGTGATGAAAACTCCAGACAAACTCATAAATTTCATCGGCTACCCAAATTAAAGCAAAGCGCATTAATGGAGCTTTGTCAAGTTCAAAACCTTGTTTTCTATCTGAATCTAAGAAAGAATTGAGACGTGTTTCTTGCTCTTGTTTAGAAAACATCCGCCAGTCTAAATTAGACCAAGGCAAACTTACTTCTTTACGCACCACCTGAACTGATTGTTTGCGATTCTTCCAAACAAAAAGAGTCCGCAAAGCCGAGTGTCGCTCTACCAAAAGTTGCCAAGCTCGCTCAAATATACCTGGATCTAAATTGCCATGAATAGTTAATTGAAACTGCTCAAAATAGATTGTTGATTCCGGCTCATAGAGAGCATGAAAGAGTATGCCCTCCTGTGTAGGTGAAAGGGGATAGATAGATTCAATATCTTTATTTTTACTTTCTTTTTTTGCAATTACCATTGTTTTTTATATGATATTAATTATGGAATTTTCTCTCTTTTCTTTGCGCTCTTTGCGTCCTTTGCGGTTCGTTTAAAAAAGTAGCGGTTCGTTTAAAAAAGTAATTATTAAAAAGCAGACGTTGACAATCCGCCATCTACGGGAATAGTAACACCTGTAATATAGCTAGCACATTCTGACGCTAGAAAAGCAACCAAATTAGCAACCTCACTAGAAACACCGCGACGACCAAGAGGAATCATCTTATTGGTTCCTTCGATAATTGAATCAACAGTCTGACCCTCCTCTTGAGCGAATACTTCTAAATATTCTCTATGCCTTGGAGTATCAATCAGACCAGGATTTACACAGGTAACTAAAACATTCCACTTAGCAACTTGCGTGGCAACAGTTTTAGTAAAATTGATTAATGCAGCATTTCCCACCCCCGATTTTACAAGACGACTAGAAGGTTCTTTTCCTGATGTTCCAACAATATTGATAATGCGTCCCCATTGCTGATTTTTCATCGTCGGTAGCACTAAATTCGTCATGCGAATATAGCCCATTAACTTGCCTTCAAAGACAGCCGACCAATCTTCATCAGATATATTTTCTACTGCTTCATTAGAAAATGTTGCCCCCTCAGAATTATTAACCAAGATATCAATTTTTCCAAATTGGCTGAGAGCTTCTTGGACTAACTTTTGAGAACTACTTGCATTTTGCACATCAGCACAAATGGCGATAATTTTTGCTTGAGAACCAATCAAACCTTGATAAGCTTGTTCTAATCGCTCAGAATTTCTCCCACAAATTATTAGCTGACAACCTTCTGCTGCCAGCTTTTGGGCAACGCTATAACCTATACCAGCACTTGCTCCTGTCACTAAAGCTACTTTATTTGTTAATCCTAAATCCATGATTATTCCTTTATGAAGTAGCTAGCGATGCGGAAGCCGCCGCCTTGGGCGATCGCACTACATCTGTTTTTGAAAAAGCATCTTTGGCTGAGAAGTTAGAGTGAGGTTTAATCAAAATTTCAATCAAAGATACTGTCTGATCAGAAGAATTATATCCTCCATAAAGAACATTAGCAGGGGCATAATAAACACTACCATATTTTAACTGCTGCTGTTCTTCTGCCACTGCGATCGTCAATTTATCATTCAGGACTATTGCCATTATTTCATTAGCCGATTGGCGAATTGGTATTATTCCTTTGGGAGGAATTTTGGTAATAATAATCTCAAACCAAGAACCAACAACAGATCGGCAATCGAAACCTGTAATTTCAGCTTTAGTTGCTGTAACTTTCAGAATAGCCTCTTCAGCTTCGTCAGAATTGGTAATGCGTTTCACATCAAACGCTAATGCTGTTTCTGAGAAAGGGTTTATAGAACCATGAAGAACATTGGAACCAGCTACATAAACCTGCCCAAGGGGTTCAAGAATTTCTTTAGTCCCGTTGATGTTAATTTCTAAACGCCCCGCGATTTGCATTCCAATTTGACTTTCAGGATGTCGATGTAATTCAAAAGTAGCTCCTGGTGGAATAGAAGCTAATTGCACAACTGTATCTTGACATTGAAATGCGATTAACTCTACATCTGAATTAATGTTTATAATTTTTGGCTGGGGAAAATATTTAGACATAACTTTCTGTTAATTTTTTCTGAAAAATCGACCAACTCATACGGATGTTTCCATAGATTGAAATAAATTCTAAATCGTACGCTTTCACAGCATTCTCATTAGTAATAGCGAAATCGGCTAAACCCTGCATTACCTGAATTGCTGAATCGCTCGTAGAAGGAGACAAATCCACTTCTATTTGTGTTTGATCTTGAGAATCTGGCAAGAGTTTTGTTAACAAAGGTAGAGGAGCCTGATGGGTAACAATTCTAGAACCGTTGAAAACTACGTCTTTATTTTTTTTCTTAGCCAATCCATAAACTGGAGTAGGAAATATAAAAATGAAGCCTAGATCAAAACTTGGCTCCATATAAAACTCATTAATTCGGTCGTAAGCATGAGGTACTAAAGCCATATCTACTTTGTCTTGTAGCAAGGCTTCTTTGACATCTATAAAAGTATCAAACAACTGAGTTGATGCAGTAAATTGCTCTGAAAGCAGTTGGTTAGTTATATGCTTGGCAGCGTAGTCACTACTAGTAGCAATAGGCCCCAAAGTACCTATGACTAAATTTTTTGAAGGAGGGATACGAGGTTTAAATTCAATTTGAAATTCCAGCATAGTTTTTTCTGAGTAATCATCATGATATTTTTTGGTAGCGAGTCATTAGTAGTTTTGTTATAAATCACCTCCAGTAACTTTGTTTATTTGCAGAAAATATTGTTAAAACAGAAACCAGGTTTCTAAATATGGACGACTTTATTTAATTAATTTCTGCTAGCAGTTCGTCCAAAGCTTCTTGGCTAAACTCAACTTCCGGGAAATCAGAAGGAGTATAGCCACCTGCCTCTGGGGATAAACAATGAGTAATAATAGTTTTTAAGGCTTCTATATACTCATTAGCCAGATTTTCTACAGTGGCCAAAGAATGAAAATGCTCGCTATATTGCCACTCTACTTTCAGCCTCCCTTCAACAACTAATCCATTCACAGCCAACAAATGGCGGCGCTGTCCTTTGGGGCTGTGAATGCAACCGCTAGACTCGTGGGCAAATTTCCATCCCAGGGTTGCTAACTGGGTTTGATCAAATTGACCTAAGTAGTTAAAGCTCACCTCAGCTTTGGGGAGGGCTTGTAATTGATTGTGATCGCTCTCATCTATACTTAGATAGCGCCAGATGCCATAACCAATACCCCGGTTGGGAATACGTCGTAATTGCTCTTTTACTGACTTGAGAACCTCTCCGGGATCGTTGCGATTTTCAAGTTTTAAGAGAACGGGGAATATACTAGTAAACCAGCCTACCGTGCGGGACAAGTCCACATCCTCAAACAAGTCCTCTCGTCCATGACCTTCTAAGTCAATTAGTAGGGAGTCAGAACGCGTCCAACGAGTGAAAGTCTGCACCAACGCTGTCAATAGTACATCGTTAATTTGGGTGTTGTAGGCGACCGGGACATCCTGTAACAGAGCGCGAGTCTGTTCTACACTCAGGTATACAGATACAATTTGACTGGAAGCTACAGTATTATCTTGGGCAACAGCAGCATAATCCAACGGTAAAGGAGCAATTGGGAACCGCATTGAGTCCAGCCAATAATCTAGCTGTGAGTGCAGTTCTTGACTGCGGGCATAATCCTGCAATCGAATTGCCCAATCCTTAAAGGAAGTTGTTTTTGCTCTTAGTTGGATACCTTTGCCAACTTCTAATTGTTTGTATGCCTCAGATAAGTCTTCTAGCAAAATCCGCCACGAGATCCCATCGACAGCCAAGTGATGGATGACGATGAGTAACCGTCCGGGGGAATTGCCTAAGTTAAATAGAACGACCCGCATCAGCAGCCCATCTGTTAAGTTCAGCGTCCTTTGTGCAACGTCCGCCCTGATTGCGATCGCCTTTAACTGTTCTGCTGGGGGCAGATATGACAAATCTACAATGCCCAACGATACTTCATCGCTTGCATCACTGTTGTACTGCTGCCATTGCCCATCCTGCTGCACAAACCGCAGGCGTAAAGCATCGTGATGGGAGAGTAACTTTTGTAATGCCTTCTCTAGTAATTCCGGTTGCAAATTTGCGGGAACTTCTAGTAGGAAGGATTGGTTAAAGTGATGAGGTTCAGGTAGATTTTGCTCAAAGAACCAATGCAGAATCGGTGTTAGAGGGACAGCCCCTGTAACTAAACCTTGTTCTGATTGAATCGAATTAATTGTACCAGCAACAGTAGCTAATTCAGCAATTGTTTGGTGTTGAAATAATTGTTTGGGAGTAAGTTTGAGTCCAGCTTGATTAGCTTTGGCAACAATTTGGATACCAATGATGGAATCCCCGCCCAATTCAAAGAAATTATCGTGGATACCAACTTGTTTAAGTACTAAAACATCCCGCCAAATCTTGGCCAAGACTTCTTGAGTATGGGTGTGGGGCGAGACAAAGCCAGTAGATTCGTCGAACTCGAACTCTGGTACTGGTAATGCACGACGGTCTACCTTGCCGTTGGGGGTAATCGGTAGAGCTTCTAGAAATGTGAAGGATGCAGGTACCATGTAATTGGGGAGCTTTGACTTGAGAAATAGGCGTAGCTCATTACTAGTCGGCTGTGTCAATTTTGGGATGATATATGCTGCCAAACTTTTCACACCAGGTATATCTTCCCTTGCGATCGCAACAGCGTCGCGTACCAGAGGGTGTTGAGTCAGAACAGCCTCAATTTCGGAAAGTTCAATGCGGAAGCCGCGAATCTTAACTTGGTTGTCAATGCGACCCAGGAATTCTATATTGCCGTCGGGTAAGTAACGAGCCAAATCTCCTGTTTTGTAGAAGCGATCGCAATTGTCATCGTTGAATGGGTTTTGGATAAAGCTTTTTTCGGTTAACTCTGTGCGGTTGAGATAACCTCTAGCTAAACCATCACCTCCAACATATAGTTCGCCAGGAACCCCAATAGGTGAGGCTTGTAGATGGCAATCTAGAATGTAGATTTGTGTATTGGCGATGGGACGACCAATTGGCAAGTTAGTTGCTTTCTCTGGTACTTCCTGCACTAAGTACCACGATGAGAAGGTGGTACTTTCGGTTGGCCCATAAACGTGAAGCAGTCGCTTTGGCGGTTCATGTTGTAGTGTTGCTCTAACCGTAGTGGGGTCAACCGCCTCTCCACCGAATAGGACAGTTTCTAAGGTTTTGAAGATTCCTGGCACTTGACTAACCAACTGGTTAAACAAGGCTGTTGTTACAAATAAAACATCAATCTGTTGCTGATGCAGTTGTCTAGCAAGTTCTGGCGGTGCAAGCAGTACTTCTTTAGTAATGCCTACTATCGTAGCTCCATGTAGTAAAGCTCCCCAAATTTCAAAGGTAGCAGCATCAAAAGTCGCATTGGAGGCTTGAGCTACTCGGTGTTTGGGTGTTAAGTTTATATAGTTGGTGTTGCAGACTAATCGATTGACAGCCTGATGTATAACAGAAACACCTTTGGGTTGTCCTGTAGAACCAGATGTATAAATTACGTAAGCTAGGTTATGAACGGATGCTTCGCTAGTGGGATTTTCCTGACTGTAAGTGCTAATTACCTTCGAGTCAATCTCTAAACAGACTACTCTAGCTTGAGTTTGAGGTAACTGCGATATTAACTCTTGTTGAGTGAGTAAGACTGGCACTTTTGCATCTTGCAACATATAAGCCAAGCGTTCTTGCGGATATGCTGGGTCAAGCGGTACATAAGCCCCACCAGCCTTGAGAATGCCCAGCAATCCTACCAACATTAAGGGCGATCGCTCAACGCAAATTCCTACTAAAACTTCTGGTTTCACCCCCAGAGTTTGCAGATAGTGCGCCAATTGATTTGCGCGATCGTTCAACTGTTGGTATGTTAGAGAATCGTCCTCATAGACCACAGCCACTGCATTGGGTGTTTTTTCAACCTGTTCCTCAAACAACTGATGGATGCATTTGCTGTCAGGATAAGGCGTATAAGTATCATTCCATTCCACTAGTAACTGATGTCGCTCCTGCTGGGTCAGCAGTGGTAATTCACCAATGGGTTGATTCGGATTAGCAATAATCGCTGCTAACAAAGTTTGGAAATGACTTGTCATCCTCGCAATAGTATCTGGCTCAAATAGGTCGCTGTTATATTCCCACGAACCTATTAACCCCTGTTTTGTATCCCAAACTGCCAAGGTCAAATCAAACTGAGATGTTCCACGTTCTACAAATTGAGGAGTCAGGGTAACATCAGGCAATTCTAATGTATCCAACAAAAAATTCTCTAAGACAAACACCACTTGGAATAGGGGATTGTAACTGAGAGAACGTTCTGGTTGCAATGCTTCTACCACTTGTTCAAAAGGAACATCTTGGTGAGTGTAAGCGGAGGTTGCAACTTGTCGCACTTGAGAGAGAAACTCACAAAAACTAGGATTTCCCTCGATTTGGTTACGCAGTACCAATGTATTGACAAAAAAGCCAATCAATGGTTCCATTTCTCTGCGGTTGCGGTTGGCAATGGGGCTACCAATGCAGATATCATCTTGACCACTGTAACGAAACATTAAAACGACGAAAGCCGCTAGTAATGTATGGAATAGAGTACCTCCTGACTGTTGGCTGAAGGTTTTGATTTGCTTGCTCAAATTTTGGTCAATTTGAAATTCCTGGGTAGCACCACAGAAAGTCTGAACAGGGGGGCGTGGTTTGTCTGTGGGTAGTTCTAATAAGGGTGTAGCACCAGCTAACTGTTGCTTCCAGTAGTTGAGTTGCTGTTTTTGAATTTCCTCAGTCAACCACTGTCGCTGCCAAACTGCAAAATCAGCATACTGAATGGGCAACTCAGCAAGGAGTAAAGGGGAATCAATAGTAAAAGCTCGGTAGAGGCTGGACAACTCTTGAATGAATATCCCCATTGACCAGCCATCTGTGATGATATGGTGCATAATCAACACCAGCACATGGGACTCTGGCCTCAGCCGTAGTAAAGTGACCCGCAACAAAGGGCCATTACTCAAATCAAAAGGTTGGCGGGCTTCCTTTGTGACAATCTGTTGTATCTCTGCTGCTTCTAAACCTTGCAAGTCCAGAACTGGTATGTTCATCGCCAAGCTAGAAGAAATTACCTGCACGGGTTTTCCATCTACTGCTGGAAATATTGTCCGTAAAATCTCGTGACGACGGATGATTTCGTTGATACTCTGCTGTAAAACTTCTACGTTGAGTACACCTTCAAGGCGCAGCTGTAAACCCTCGTTATAAAATGGGCTTTGGCTCTCTAATTGATAGAGAAACCACATCCTCTGCTGGGCAAATGATAAAGGCAAGTCTCCAGAGCGATCTATAGATAGTATTGGCTCAAAAGAGGAGTCTGTTGCAGTCTGAGCTTCTTCTAGAAAAGCCAGGATTTCTGATTTGCGTCCTAGCAGTTGGTTTTTGAGGTCTGGGTTCATCACTCCCTTGGGAGCGCGATAGTTTAACTGGCCGCCTTCTAGCCAAATTTTGATGCCTAAACTATTTAAATAAGATACAAATTCTATTATTGTCATTTATAATACCCCTCCCTCATATTCTTTTTCTGCGTCATCCATAGCTACATTCCACTTTCTGACAACAGTTTGTAGCGCCTCAAGGCTTTCTGCCAAACCAGCTACAGTCGGGGATGCAAAAAAACGATTTGGCGACAACTCAACAGAAAAAGTCTCGCGCAACCGAGAAATGACTTGGAAGGCTAGCAAAGAATTTCCTCCTAGTTCAAAGAAGTTGTCGTGAATGCCGATCTGGGGTATGCCTAAAACTTCTTGCCAGGTTTGAGCTATTTGCCGTTCCGTTTCATTTCGGGGAGCGATCGCTTCTCTACGAGTCATCCCCCTAGCCAATAATTCTCGATTGATTTCGCCACTAGCAGTGAGGGGCATTTGTGATAGTTGCACAAAGTCACAGTTAACGGTTGTTGTGAAGCGATCGCGCACTGTAAAATCTGATAATTCTGGTACGGTAGAACCGTTACTCGTAGTGAAATAGGCAGTTAATTTCTGTAACCCCGGAGACTCCGAGGTAAAACGCCGAATTTTGGGATTGCTGCCATCTAAACCGACTATCAACTGTGCTTGGTCATGATATAAACCAGTCAACAAGGAATATAACCCTTGTTGCAGGCTCATCTCATAAAAGCCTTGAGCGCGGGTGATTTCTTGCCTCTGATAACCCTTGTTGATCCCTGTGTCACGCCAAATTGCCCAAGCAAAGCAATAGCTGTGCAACCCACTAATAGAACGTTGATATTGATTAAAGCTTTCCAAAAAATTGTTGGCAGCAGCATAAGCAGAAATTGTGGCTCCGCCAAAAAAACTCGCCAAAGACGAAAAGCTAATAAAAATCCCTTTCTCTTGCTTGTTCAGCAACTGATGTAGCGCCCAAGCACCGAATACTTTGGGTCGTAAGATTGCAGCTAAACTTTGTGGTGTTTCATCCACTAGCATTTTTTCTTGGTAAGTTCCCGCCAGATGAATCACCCCATCCAGCTGACTTCCCCAGTTAGCCTTGACTTTTTCTAGCACTTGTTGCAATGCTTGAAAATCGCAGATATCCACTGCCTCATAAACCACCGAGCCCAGCTGCTTTAATTCCTGATAAAGCTTTACTTTTTCTAATATTTCCGTCGAGAGGTTGGATGTGATATCTTCATTTGGTAAATGAGTCCGACCTACTAATAATAATTTGGCATTAAAAAATTTAATTAGATATTTAGCAATTTCAACTGCAATACCCCCAAGCCCACCACTGATTAGATACATCCCCCCTGATTTAAAGGGAAGTTTTTGCTTCGGTTTGTCTTCCAGATTAACTTTTTCTAAACCTGCAATCAAACGCTGTCCGTTTCGATAAGCTACCTCTTGCTCTTTTGATAAAACCTGAAGTTCTTGTAGAAGATAGTTTGCATTCACCTGTATCGAATTTGGTGGCAAATCGATGTGACGACAATTTAACCAGGGTATTTCCTGGGGGATAGTTTTAATTACACCAATAACAGGAGATTTTTCATAAGCTATCTTGTCTGTTGGTTGCGTAGACTGGGTGTAGCTAGAAACAAACAATAGCTGAACTAAATCTTGGAAATTCTGAGTTTTTGCTAGGGCTTGAGTAAGAAGCAATAAACTGTAAATTCCCTGGCTTTGGGCTTTTTCAATAGCTTCTATGCTTTTTATTTCTCCTTGATACTCTTGATGATTCCACAAATGGAGAATTTGACCGATGGTCAGGTTATCTGCTTTTATGGTCTCAAGCAATAGCTGATAATGATCTGCATTTTCAGGAGATAAAAAGAAGTGATTGGGACTTTTTTTAACAAAATATGATCCAGGTGAGACACACAGATATGGTAGGTTTTGCTGTTCTAGTTGCTGACAAATAAATGTCCCCAACCCTAACTCGTCAAGGAAGACTATAGTTAGAAATTTTTGGGATAAAGTCTTCAAAGCCTTGACTTGCTTGGGTCGCCAAACTTTTTGGTAGAACCAATCAGGAATAGTTTTGTTATTGCCTAGTAAGATATCGAATTGTTTGAGAATTGAGTTGAACTCACCTGCATGAAAGCGATCGCTAAGTTGCGATCGCTGGATTTTACCAATAACGGTTTTAGGGATATCTTTTTTAGCTAATAAAATTAAATAATCAGGATTTAAGCCGATTTTGTTCACCACTTTTTGCCGAATTTTCTTCAGTAACTCTAGCAGTTTTGGTTCTTCTGTAATCGGCGAACTGAAGAAAATAGCCAGTTTCTCTGTTGCATCATCAGCATTGCACACTGCACAAGCGGCAGTGTAGGACACTTCAATTTCTGCAATTTCTTCAACTACTGCTTCAATTTCATGGCTGTAGTAGTTGGCTCCATTGATGATAATAGTTTCTTTGGCACGACCAGTAACCACCAATTGTCCGTTGGTAATAAATCCTAAATCTCCAGTATCAAACCAGCCATCTTTTAAAAAGGATTGACTGTTGGCATTGTGGTTGTTGTAATATCCTGGAGAAACTGCATCACCTTTGACTTGCAAACGCCCGATAGTGTCTTCTCTTAATACAGAGTTTTGCTCGTCTACTATGCGAATGTTAATTCCAGGAATTACTGAGCCTAAATCGGCAAAAGTATTGTAGTTCGGATGGTCTATTTCTACTCGTTTAATAGTACCTTGCAATATAGATTTGTCTACTCTATGGAACAACAAAGGTGCTTCCTGGAGGGGCTGATAATATGTAATTCCCGAACCCATCTCAGCCATACCAAAAGCTGGTCGAATTGCCGTTGCTTTGAGTCCATAGGCAACCAAGTTTTCTCGAAAATCCTCCACAGCTTTACTAGATACTGCTTCACCAGCTGTAAGCAAGAATTTCACACACGATAAGTTCCAGTTTTGTTCTGGTTCTTGTTTGAGGGAGTCATTAACTATCGCATAAGCAAAGTTGGGTGCCCAGCTATGAGTAATCTGGTATTTATGAATTAAATCCAACCAGTTGAGAAGGCGACCCAAGATATATTCTTTCTGTGCATAAACCAGCGTGCAACCTAATTCCACACCACGAATATGCAATTCGGAAATGCTGCCAATGTGATCGAACGGCAGCCAATTCAAAATTACATCTTCTGACTCGTATTGATTAAGTAGGTTAGCCCCTCTGGCGCGAGCAATAAGATTTTTATGAGTCAATTGAACGCATTTTGGTATTCCTGTACTGCCAGAAGTCAGGTTGAAAAGAGCTACCTCATCTGGTTGACTATGGTGATATTGTTTACTGGCAGTATTGTTTTTTAATACTTCAATTGTGCCTATCTTGAGGCGTTCTGTTGGTAGCCATTGCGATAGTAATTCTATCTCTGGTTTGAGAGCTTCTGTAGTTAAGATAACTGGACTATCTAAGAACTGCCAAATATGACAAAGCTTATCCACCACCTTGTTTGATTCTCTATAAGTCGGTGGCACTTCTATGATTACGGGTATAAAGCCTCCCAATAAGCAGCCCCAAAAGGTAGGAATAATGTCACAGCTAAGTTCCATCTGCAATATGACTTTATTTTTTGGCTTGAGTCCCAACTTTCTCAAACCAGTGAGAATTCGCTGTGCAACTTCAAGTAACTCAGCGTATGATTGGCGTAGTTCTGTGCCATCGGGCAACAGGTAAATAATTCCCCCACTTGTAGCCTGTTGCGCGGCTTTTTGCAAAACTTCGGGCAAGGTAATAGGTGCGTTGGGATCAACCGTGAGAATACTACCGTGGCTGATAGCAAGTGGTTTTAGTTCTGAGAAATGTTGTTGTGTACTGGATTGGGAGTCTCTTGGAACTGGGGCAAAATTAGCGATGGGCAAAGCCCCGCCTTCTCTACCCTTCGGGAACGCTTTCAGCGAACGAGACGCTACGCGAATGGCGATCGCGCTTTTATCTTGCCAATCTGGGATCAAATTTGACAAATGGAGTGAAGGGATCTGCTTTCTCAACTCCTGCACTACTATCACTGCCTGTTCAATTTTGTGATGAGAATTAAGTTGCTTTTCTACTCGCTCAATTAAACTCTCATCAATAACAGGAATGTTGCTCAAAGCTAATTCGTCTACATTTCCTGTGGCAGTTAAAGGTAGGTTTGACACTGATACAAAAGTTCTTGGTAGTAATGCTTCATCGCATATATCTTGAAGGTAAGAGCGAATTTGTTCTAGTGAGATATTTGAGCTTGAAACAATATATAGTATGACTTCCATCGGAGATGTTTTCTTGACAATTACTGTGCATTCGTTTATTGAAGTTTTCTCTAATAAAACTAATTCAAACTTAGGTTTAAGTTGCTGTATCCTCTCTAAATCTAAACCTTGTTTTTCTGTAAAATTCATTTGATTATTATCCCATACTACATAGTAACTGGTAGTTAAAAGCTACAAATTTATACTTGTAACTATTAAAGGATGTTTGAAAAGTATTTGACTGTGATTTTAGGCACTTGTTGATCCCCCCTAACCCCCCTTATTAAGGGGGAAACCGGAATCAAAGTCCCCCTTATTAAGGGGGATTTAGGGGGATCTAAAACGTTTTGTTACCGACAAGAGGACTTTTCAAACATCCTTTTAAGGTATAATCAACAAAAACGAAAAACTATTGTTACAAATACTCGGTTTGATATTGCAAAACATTTTTGGTTTTGGGGTTTAACATTAATTCAGAAATAGCCTATTGCATGATTCTGAGTGATGGCCTTTGAGGGTTTACTCCGATGCAAACGGACTCAGAGTCCATTTTATTTTTGACAGCAATTAAACGCGATCGCGCTTAATTTAGTAACCTTTTGTCTGTAATCTCAACGAATACAACAGTAAAATTATTCCTCGACAATTTCAATTGTCTTTGGTGGCTGAATCTCTTCAAAATTATCAGTGATTGTTGGGTTCAGTTCATTTTTCAGTTTGAGTTTTAGATCCTCTGTAATCGGTAAATCTTTAATTTCTTTGAGTAGATATCTCACAGATTCGGTTTTACGACGTTCTGTATAAATGCTCTTGAGAACTGCTTCAATTCCAAATCCCGCTATAGCTTCTCCTACAAGCGTTGTCAAACCAAGCACACCTAGACCGCCGATGATGCCAAACGGGCCTCCCAAGCCCGCCAGGGCAGCTACAACGCCATAACCACCCGCCACTCCTGATACAGAGATTGCAATCACCAGAAGTATACCAGGAAGACCCAGAGCAGCGATTTTTTTAACGACTTCATCCATTGGAATTACCTCAAATCCTTACATGATTGGTTAAATCTTGATTAAGGGTACTAAAATCTATTCACCCTTAATTGATAGCTTAGTACTTAATCGAGATGGTGACTAATTTTTCCTTTGCCATCTGAAATACGCCTATCAAAACGACTTTCTTTTCCTCTGCCCCCTGCTCCCTACTCCCTGCTCCCTTGCCTCTTTTTTAGGTTGACAAAATACTACATAACTCATCGATTTGTTGACTTTTTTCTGTAATCAGTCGATGGGCTATTGTTTGTAGCTGACGAATATTTTCTGACTTGACATTATCTATGTCTTCCAAGTCACCTGTTAGGAATGTTTGAAACCTATAATAAGAGCCTCTGATTTCCTTGTCAGTAGACTCAAATAAGTGTTCTAATTCTCCGGCTACAACTTCACTACCACCATCCAGAACAATGTTTAAAAGAGGTTTTACCCATTGCAATTGTCCCCAATTTTTAACATCGTTATACTTGTAGACACTCGTCAGGGAACCTGTACCCAAGGAAACTAATAAGATATCGTTGGTGTGTAGCACAGCTTTTTGAGTTTGTCTAGTGATTTTTGCTTCTGTAATCGCCAAGCTTGCGGGATTATTAGCAACTAATCCCCCATCTACTAAATTGTAGAAGCCACTAGGATTATGAGAAGTCGCAACTCGATAGGGAGGAAAATAAGTAGGTGTTGCACTAGTTGCCATTGCTGCATCTTTGAGTGTAAAGCCAACACTTACCTTGCGAAACTTTTTAGATTCTATCTGTTGTTTTTCGATTTTGTTGGTAAAGAATATAGGAATTCGCTGCTCGATATCGTAGCTAGTCACGAAAACTTCTTTAAGATTATTTTCTAGAGGGGCATTACCAAAATATTTGTCGATAATTTCTTCTCTGCCGTCAGAAGCATATTTAGGCTGAGTAAACATATCTTCAAGAGGGCCAAGCATGTGTTCAAAAAATGGCTCGTAAAATATCTCAGCCCCATACTCAACATATAATTTGACCAACTGTTCGGCAGTGTAATGAGCTTGGGCTTCACTCTGGGGTATAGATGGATCTAAACTTAATTGGGGTTTAGTCAATCCTAGTGCCAGGATTCCTCCAGTTGAAGTGCCTGTAATTAAATCGAATAAACTAAAAATCGGTTTTTTTGTGCGCTTTTCAATTTCTGCTAATATTAATGCTGGGATAATGCCCCGAATACCGCCTCCATCAATGGAAAGAATTTTATATCGGGGATTGGCTGTAGTAATCATAGTTTTTTGCGATCGCTCCTGAGTTAATGTTTGTGGTTGTTGGATATTGGTTTGAACTTGACTTTTCGTAGTTTGGACTGTTTCGGCTTTCTCCTCCTTCGGCTGGGGAGTTTGAATATTGGCATTTTCGCTCTGCCGCTTTGTCTCTTTTCTTCCCTTTCTTTGTTGTGTGGTTGAGGCTGTGGAAGTGGGAGTTGCGAGAACGTCGTTTTCTACCTCTGGGGGAACCTCAACTGATTGCCGCAAGTCGGCTTCTCTACGAGAGGCTGCGCCAACGGCAACATCAGTTAGTTCAGTGGCGGACTCTGTAACTGACTGCTCCTCTTGGGAATTGCTTGTTGTCTCGCTCTGGTTCGATAGTTGTGTAATTCCAAATGGAATTTGTGCTAAACCCCAACTAGGATTACCATGCAAAGTTCCATTATGAGTATTTTCAGTCTGGTCTTTTACAGTTGTCCCTTCTCCTTCGTTTAAAATCCAATAAGCTACTAATCCTTGTTCATTCCCGACTAGAGCCTCAGAACGATGCCTCTGTATTTCCACTGGGAGACAGGGGTAATTCCAGACGCTAATGTGAGCTAATTGACCTGTGAAATATATGCTGTTGTGTAGAGTCGCACCCAGAGTCACAGGACTAGTTGCTTTGTTTAAAGAGTCACCTGTCAAATAGCCAAAATACTCATGCTCATCAATATATATAGTCAGTTGACCTTGATTAAAGACAATAGCAAAAAAGTGCCATTGTCCGACGGTTAATTCTCCATTACCAAAAGTTTTGATAACCTTCTCAACTTTCTCATCGATGTATAAATCTATGTTTCCTGATTCACTGATGCCAAACTCAAAGTTATCACTATATCGGTCTGAGGAACGGGCAAAAAAAACGTTGTGCGTTCCGTATGTAGTGGCTTGATTTTTTAGTTCTTGAGGATTAATCCATCCGGATACCGTAAAGGCTGAACTTCCCTGGGCAAAAACACCACCAATATCATTCCTGCCAAAATTTATGTAATCATCTTGACCATCAAATGTTATAACTGATTGGTTGTATACCTGGGTTGTCACGATATTTTAATCTCCGAATAAGAGTAGAACTGAAGAAAGTTCTTGGCAACGATTAAAATCTCTGGCGATCGCTTAAATTAATGGAGTGTAACCCTAACTCGATCCGTGGCTACAAGCTACTTCACTATCAAAAGAGCTATCTAAAAGTTCTGCGGTACAGTTTTGCCACATCTGCTCAACTTTCAAGCAAACGCGCTCACTGTTAGTTGTCGTCTTTCACTCACCATTAAGATTTTTTCAATTAAAACCTTGGCAAGTATTAAATAAAATTGCTAGACCTTTATCAACTTCAAGTTGACTGATAATTCTAATTTATTACAATCTTTAAAAATTTTAAATATTACACTAAATATCCTAAATTTATGGTCACTAGTAAAAAATATAGTGTGTTTGGGTTTTCTAGTCAATATCTTTATCTAAATATTTACTGGACTTACGCAACTGGCACAATCGGTCTGGGTGCGGCTTGCCGCACCTTGAATATGAACCGAGGTCAGTTGACGCTCTGTGGGAGGGTTTCAGCCTTCATTTTTGGGACTGGTAATCATAACCTTTAGAGGGTGTTTGAAAAGTTTTGAGTGGTCAAATTTATGCCAATCGCCTCACCATGATCCGGATCATGGCAAGGTAGATAAAGGTCTCTGATGTTTCGGGCAATAATTCATAATCTCTGACCAATCGCCGACACCCCATCAGCCAACCAAAAGTGCGCTCCACCACCCAACGTTTTTTGAGTAAGACAAAACCCTTGGTTTGCTCAGGTCGCAGAACCACTTGCACAATCCAACGGCAAAAGTCCATCACCCACTGCATGAACATTAGTGACAAGTTAAGGCTGTAAGTCTTTTGTCAAGAGGCTTTCAGAGAATTGTTGAAAAAAAACTGGTCAGACCCTCGTTGAAGATCGGGAAAAGGAGCGACAATCAACTTAACATTTGGTTTTCGTTTCTGTTTGATAATACCTAAATCTCGATTACTAAGTAAGCCAGAGGGATAAAGCCAGAGATGATCTGAAATAGATTCTGGATCATCTTCTGTATTCGTAGCAATTCAGATGTAAAATTTACCGCCGTTTTATTCTTGTTCTTACTACCTTTTGGTCGTCCACGTCCACGCTTTTGTTGAGATTGGATTTCTGGGCTGGGCGATACACTATTTTTTTCTATATCGCTCTTTATTACCTGTTCTATCTGAATCGGAAATGAGTGCCTTTGTTTCACACTTATTAATGATAATGTAAAGAATGATAGCCCTGTTATCGGCTTGCTTAATAAGCTAGAGAAGAATTTATCTAATCCATAAGTTTCTTTGCCCGATTTACTGATTACTACTTCGTCTCCTGCCAGCAGATAAACATCATCTGGACAAAACAGATGCCGTCGAAAAAATACCCAAAATACGGTTGCCCACGGGATGACTTTTTGGCGTAGGTCGTAGCTGTAGGGTTTGGGCATGACAGCAATCGGAGTAAAAGTGGAAGAGCTTTTCTATTCTATGTCCTAACCATAATGGCGACTGCTATATCTTTGATAAATTCGCCACGTCGGTGTGAGTTTTCAATAAGGAATTTTAATGCGTCTACTACGCTTTGTTCACTGGTAGTAGATGAAAACTTTAAAGCACTTAGTAACTGAAAAAATACGCGGCGGTGGCTTTTGTAAAACCTCCATACTAGCGGAAGATAGTTGTTCCCCTTATAGGCGTTAACAGCTTCGCATTCATTCAACAATTGCTGCGCTCCTCCCGCAGGTGCAAAAACCTGATTCACCTGACCCAGAACTTCTGTATTTATTGGTTCATCTACAAAAATTTCCAGAACATTGGTAAAAACTCCCAGCAATTTCTCTAGAGTTGATTGTTGTTTTTGTCGAAGTTTCTCTAGTTCTTCTTTAGCTTTATTATGAATGCTCCGCATTTTTTTGAGGAACATTTCAATTAAGTTATCCCTAGTTTGTACCTGAGCCGAGTAAATTAAGCATAATAAAATGGTAATCCGTTTGGGAAGCGTAATTGCTTTCATCTCAGAAGCAGTTAAAACCTTAGCCTCAGCAGCAAAATGTTGTATTTTGGTAGCGGTAATTTGGTCTAAAAATGGTTTGATATTCCCTAAGGTTTCTAACCAAGTGAGATGAACCAGTAAATCATTAAGATGATTGCGAGTTGGACGTTTAGGCAGTTGCTTGAGATTATTAAAAGGAGTGCGTTTTTCGGGAGGATAACTGTCTAATAAGCTATTTATATACTCGATATACTCTTGCTCAAGTCCTCTGATAAGAAAATTAAATATTTTTTGATTAACTAAATGACGTATACGACGTACTAATCTATCTAAAGTATTAAATCCAGGTAATTCATACCGTTGTTTTATTAATTCCCCAATAGCAACGTTGATTAAATCAGCATGATTATCCATGACTTTAGCTGATTCATGCACAGCTAATACCGCCAAGTGTCTGGCATTTTTATCAAAAGCGTTTACCTTGAGATATTCGCGGATAGCAACTCGATGCCGATACATTGTTTTGTTGTTTTCATAACCCAAAACAATCTCACTTGGCATTTTTAAGCAGCCACGAATGTGATTGATTATTGAGTTAGGAATTTCAGAAAGTTTGGGAAAATACCCCAATCGCTGAAATGCTTTTAATAACACTATTAAGTTAAAGATATTGCTTTGTCCCTTGCTGGTGCTATAGGCAAAAGCAATTTCTGATTTTGTCGGAGTGTAAATTTTTGTAAGTTCTTTGCTAGTAAAGTAGCGCTTCAACCTGGGGTAAGCAGTACGTTCTATAGATGTCACTCTGAATTAGTGTGTGCAATTGTTAACTCCAAAAAATATATATCACCAACAAGCCACTCATCTCTCGCCCATGTATGGAAACATTACCAAAAAGAACTATTTATGGCTTATCTGGGACATAAGAATATTCAACACACTATTCGCTACACAGAACTAACGAGCGATCGCTTCCAGAAATTTTGGCTCGACTGAACCTAGTTTTGATTCAAAATTTCTACAAATCAATGCTTTCAGCCGGATTTCTTGACAAAACTTTACAACGTGTCCCATTTTACACGTATTTCGTCATGACCCCAGTTTGGCGGAACCTATAGTAGAAGTGGGGTTTGAGCCTTTATTGGTTTACTCACCTGCAACCAAGAGTTTTATATTTGGCAAGCTAGAGGATGCGGTTGAGCAATTTGAGGAAATTCTGGATGAGGAAAGTCAGCTATGGGTTGCTGGTGTAAGTTTGCCTATTCCTGAAAAGATAATCAGTGCAATTTTAGAAACTAAAGAACATAAAGTTCGTTATCTTCGAGCCTCTGATAATGGATTAAAAAGAATTGAACAAGCCATAACAAAAAAGCGTTGGAAAAAAGTAGATAAACGTTGGATTGAAGCTGCTAATACTTCAGTAGAGAATTTAGAAAACTTTTGGAATCAATTAGAAATTCCTGAAGATGATTTTATCAGAATTTGTCAGGCTGTATATGTTGATTGGGAAGATATTATTATACAGAGTGGTCACTTTATTACGTTGCGTACCAAAATTAAAGATGAGGAAATTCTCAAAGCTGCTCTCCGAGACTTGGGAATAACCGTGAAAACAGACGCTGATGCTCGTGGTTCTAATGGTCAGAGAGTTCGCTGTGACGTTGTTGCAGTTCTTGAAGGCAAATATGACATAGGTTTTTCTCAAAATTCCGATGGTTCTTATGACTTAATTGCTGACTTGTGGGGCGTTGCAAAAAAGCACAATCAAACAGAACTAATCAACTCCATATATCAGAAGTATGCCGTTAATAAAACTTTGGCAGAAGTCAAACAGCGTGGTGTTATTAAAAAGATGAAATCCCCTAGATGTACTTCAGATCAAATTAGCAAATATGGCTACTTTCAAGGAAAACAAAACTACAAGTGTCGTAACTGTGGAACTCAATTTACAGATTTTTAACCAAAACTAATCTTAAAATCCAATATTTCAACAATGTAATTACCTCTATGGATACTGCCCTTGGCTCATCAAAACTTGCCGTTCCAGCACACGATTAGGAATATTCAACTGAAGTAACCTTGCAGTCCCTTGACCAATTTGAGTTTTCCCTTCAATTCTCGCACGTTCAACATGGAAATGTTCATCCCAAACCTGACGACGGGGATTAAACAACGGGACAATTTCTTTAGTAACTTGGTCTATCGTAGCAAAGTCAGAACCTTTATGACGGTTACAAGATAAACATGAAAGTGCCAAATTATCAGCAGTCGTTTCACCTCCATGTTTTACCGCAATAATATGGTCTACTTCATGGGTATAAATTGAAAAATCCTGATGTATTAGGCAATATTCACAACATCCTGAAGCTCTCTGTATTACAAGCTTACGCAGTTCCGCAGAAATTGAATTAGATGTCATCTTAGCTAATCGCGTTTTAAAGCTCGTGCCTTTAATAAAATCATCATATGTTCTAATTGCTCATAAACATCTAACTCAGCTAATTCCATTGGATTGAGTGTTGTCGAGCGGTTTTTTTCTAATAATTCTGACAACCGCGTTTGCGCTTGGGGCGAAACTTTAAAAGCAACTATTTCTTCAGGAGTTGGACGCTTAATTAAAAAATCAAGAACTTCTTGATAAACTGCGGGAATATCTGTCGTCTCTGTTTTGATTGTTGGCTGAGAATTTGTTGGTAAATTAGCAACGTCTAACAATTGCCAAAGCAATTCAGGTAAGCGATTTTGCAGAGGTTCTAAACGTTGAGCTAGTTCATCAGAAATTTGAATTGTTAATTCTGCCATATGTGATTCTTCATCGGCGCTATCTGGCTTGTCTTGTATCCTAATTATAGCTTTACTACCCTTCAAGTCGATTTCATCGCAGTCGCAATCTCTGCAATGAAAGGCTGATTGTTTGCAGTTTTATCGCTGGATGTTTGCAGTTCGCTACAGTTAGGTGCAAACAATGGCTAAAGAAGTAAATAGCAACTTTGACCGTAGAGCCAACCATTTACTGCGTTTACTTCAACTTTGTGGGGGTTGCATTCCATTGCACTCTCTTCAATTCCAAGTTTCCAATTCAGTCATTCAAACACTGCTAGATAAAGAACTGGTGCAAGTGCAGAATACTGGATGCGGCTTTCTGTTGGAGATTGCAGAGGATTTTTAATCCTATAGAAAAATCATGAAACTTTACACCAGAACGATTGCAGAAACTTTACCCGATTGGACAAATATTGCCACACAGAGCGCAGGTTTATTTGAGATTGAAATTAACGATGAACATCCTAGTTTTCAATCTCTACTTGAAGAGTTAACCACAGAAATTGAACCAGGAACCATCGGGGTGAAAGCCAGAGATTTATGTTCCAGACTCGGCTTTGAAATGTCTAATTTGAATCTCAGCCAATTAGTTGAAATTGCCCAAAGCCTGATATCTCTTATTGCTTCCCATCCCGACTACAAGCAACTGTTGTCCGAGGGATACACCCCTGATTTAAATATTGCCGATGCTCAAACTGCGCTTACTTATTTGCAATGGGAGCTAGACCGGAATCAGCAAGATTCTGTTTAGAAAGCAGATGATACTACAAACCACTAATTATCACACCAAAAACACATGACTACTGAAATCAAACTAGGTTTATGCCACCCACCATCACCGATTTACCTCTACGTCAAAAACGGAGAATTAAGCGGGGAATCCTATCTCTGGTATCACTACGATATGGATAAGGATAAAACGATTCCTGTTTTAGAAAGAGGGCTGACTGGTTACATATCAGAACTGAGATTAACAGCGAAAGAATTTAAAGGTAAGGACAACATTAAGTTAGACATCGTTGTGAGAGCCGATGAAATCTACATTGTCAGAACTGGCATTGAAACCAATTTCGCCAAAAGCTTTCTTTTAGCTGCATCAAGCGTTCAAGATTTTGATAAACCCCTAATCATTTCTGTTGCTGCTGGAGAAGAAAACGTGGTGTTTTGCCGACTTTATGATGCAGTAACGCGTGTACGTATTCGTAGGGAGTGGGATAAAGATGCTGACTGGGCAACTATCATTCATGACATTCAATTTCGGTTAAATGGCACTTCATCCACACCAAAACTTAGTGTAGTTCCTCAAGCAATACACACACAAGACTTACGAGTAAAACAGATTCGCACTTTGCTTGATTATCCCCTCGATTTGGTCAGAGAGTGGTTGGAATTTCAAAATGCTACTAATCCCAGTCAATTAAATATCAGCAAGATTGATGAACTGATAAAAACGATGTGTTTGGCTTGGGCATCAGACAAGTGTGAATCTCCCAAGGATGCTGAATCTTCTTATCAAAATCTTGTTATTGATGCTGTTGCTAAGGGTGCTGATGAATTAGCTGCAATCAGTGCATGGATAGAGCAATTGCAAGCGGTAAAAACTGGAGCAGTGTAATTCAGTTGTCAGGAGTCAGAATTATTCTGACTCCTGATTTATCCATTAATCACAGAGGAATTAAACCATGAAAGTCATTGTCACAGTAGTAGATAAAATCATCAGTGAAGCACAGATAACTATTCCTGATGGGCTGTCAGATTTGGCAATTAAGCAGCACATTACAGACCTTTATAACAGTGGAGAAATGTTGATTAATTTGAAGATTGCTCAGGTGGACTTTGAATCTATCAGCGCTCAGATTCTCAAAGAAAATTCTACTAAATCTGCATCTTGAAGGGAGGTAATCAGATGCATACCAAATGGACTGAACAACAGCTAAAAATTATTGAGGCAAAAGCTGAAATCTACACTATAAAACAAATAGCTCAAGTTCTTCGATTGAATTTCTCAACTGTCTGTAGGTGGGTAAAAAGAGGATGGCTCAAAGCTACAAGACGCTCTGCTAAACATTACCAAATCCGCAGATGGCATCTTAAACAATTTCTTGAGCATCCACCTCAATCAATTAAAAAACGTATTACCTCTCTTGATCCAGAAGCCATTAATTATTTATTGGGGAGAAAAGCATGACAGAACAAATCACTCCCTTTAAAACCCAAAAAGTTCTTGACATCTGCTCTGGCATCGGCGGTTTCACCCTTGGTCATATAATTACTGGCGGTTTTGAAACCGTGGCTTTTTGCGAGATTAATCAATACTGCCAACAAGTTCTAAATCTGCGCTTCCCACAAATTCCAATTATCGGGGACATCCATGACATTACAGTTAAGTCTTTGGCAGGAGTCGGAGTTGGAGAAATTGACGGCATCATCGCCGGACTCCCCTGCCCTCCGTTCAGCCTCGCGGGGAAACAAAAAGCATCGCAGGATGAACGCAATCTGTTTGGGGAATTCAAGAGAATCATTTGCGAGATTCGACCAAACTGGGCGATTGTGGAAAACGTACCCGGATTGCTCACTGCTGAAGGAAGTGGGTTTTTCCGTGCCGTACTCTGGGAGTTTGCCCAGATGGGGTTTGATGTCGAGTGGGGAATTGTTTCGGCTGCCCAAGTGGGGGCTGTCCACAAGCGAGAAAGAGTGTGGATTATTGCCTACTCCCAAAGCGACCGACGGGATACATCCTGGAATCAGCGCATACAAGAGAGGACAAACCCTGCATCTGTCGGCGGCGGTGATGCTGGCAACTCCCAGAAACACACATTTATCAACTCAGTTGAATACGGGGCGTTCACTGAATCCACATCTGGTAGAGGCGATGATTGGCGTACCACAGGGCTGGACGGATGTCTGCTTAAAAGAGCAGGACTTGATTATTGGCTCACCTCTGCCACAATCCCCAGTTTCAATCGGCTCACTCGTAATGAAGTTGCAGCGCTTACGCTCTCTTGCCAACGAGAATATCACCAACTCTATACAGAATACCTTGCGCTCAGAAGACAACACAAACAGCAGTTGATCGCTCTGGGCAATGCCATTGTCCCTCAATGCGCTGCACTAGTTTTTGACCGACTAAAAAGAATTTTATCTCAACAAAGGAAAAATGCATGATTGACCATATTAACGCGCTTAAAACAAGCTGGTATCTCTCTCCTCCTTGGGGAAAAACAATGCCACCTGTTGAAGTCAATTTACTAGAAAGAGTTTACTTGAGAAGTAGCAAAACATTCGGTTACTGCTGCGGTGTTCAGTGGAAACATGAATGTTGGTTTTATTCAGTTGATTGTCGTAATGAAATTGTTCACGCCACACAACATCAAATCATCGGGACTGGAGAATTAGTAAACCTACCCGTGCCAAAACCCGCTTTTGTTTTGGGGCAAAAAGTAATCCTATGTTCTTACGGCAATGATGCAAAACAGCGTCTCATTTTGGGGATTGCGCTAGTAAATAATTCCTGGTTTTACCTTGTTGAATTGGTGTCGCCAACCTTAACTCAATTACCGATTATATCGAACCGTTTTTCACTGGTCGGTGAAAAAAGTTTAGTCCGTGTGAATCTCTAAAATTTTGAAGGAGACGATTATGATATCTAACTTGATAAGTCACCAAAGCAATCATAACAGCAGCCCGTTTAACACAATTCGTCACCTAGACGATAACGGTAATGAACACTGGCTAGCTAGAGAGTTGATGGAACTGCTTGGTTATAAAAAGTGGCAGCGTTTTGTAGATGCTATCGACCGAGCCAAAATTGGTTGTCAAAACACTGGCTCCTCAGTACTCAATCACTTTACCGACGCTGGGCTTTATACAAGAGATGTACCCAGTGACTATCGTCTTTCTCGCTATGCCTGTTATTTAGTGGCAATGAACGGAGATCCACGAAAACCAGAAATAGCAGCAGCCCAAAGTTATTTTGCTGTCAAAACTCACGAAGCAGAAACTCGTCAGAACTACCAACCAAAAACAACCATAGCTCACGAAGCCGCACAGTTGGCAATGATGCTAGGTGAGTTCGCTGGACTAGACAAATCCCTCACCGCCCAGTTAGCAGTTAATGCCGCCACCAGAGTCAACCCCGCACTTAAGCCAGCAGCAGATGAATTAAAAACTGCTATCGCTTCCACTAATACCGCAGAGGACGCATTTCTCAACCCAACACAAATTGGCGAGGCGGTGGGAATGTCTGCACGTTTGGTCAACAACTTGCTAGTAGATTCTGGACTGCAATACAGAACAAATGACTTGAAAATTCCCTATCGTCCTACTGAATCTGGTAAGCAATGGGGTCGCATGGTTCCCGCAGTCGCCAAATCTTCAAATCAAACTGTTTTTCAACTGCGTTGGTTGCCCGAAATAGTAAAAGTCATCTTGAAATAATTCCCTACCTAAATCAACCTTTCATTATGAATACTCTACGAAAAACCTTGGCAGAAAAATACGGTCTTGTTGCCGATATCATGCACGACGATTATTTTTTTGTTCAGCTACCAAACAACGAAGATCATTCACTCAAGTTTAAGATAAGCAATTTACCAGAATGTATTCGGGTTGAACTAGCAGAATGTTTTGCTGGTAGCGTTATTGCCGCTTGGGAAGTCCCGTTATTTTTACTCCCTCAAGTGTTACAGCAAGCCCATGATTTTGTTATTGAGTATTGGGAGCAAGTATCTCAATAAACTTAAAGTATTTTTCCCAAACCAAAACTAACAGTAATTCCTTCAGCAGACATTCTTTATTCGGAGAAAAACCATGCAACAACTCAATTTATTCAATGAATCAGCACCAGTTTTACCCATCACTTATTACCCTGATTTCTTAAGAACTGAACAAGCCAACGAACTATACCAACACTGTTTGAAACTGAAGTGGCAGCAAAATCAAATACGTATGGCGGGTAAAACAATGCCCGTTCCCCGCTTGGAGTGCTTATACGGTGACAAAGGCTGTGATTACCTATACTCCAATAGCGTGTTTTTGAAACCCCTGACTTGGACAGACAATCTGGCTAACTTGCGGGACAGAATCACTGCGCTAACTGGTTACAAGTTCCGTATCGTCATCGGTAATCAGTATCGCACAGGTATGGATTCTATCGGCTGGCACGCTGACACTGATTCTTCGATGGGACTATCCCCAGCGATTGCTTCAATCAGTCTCGGTAGTGTTCGCAAGTTTCAAATTAAACCCCTAATTGGCAAACCTACTGACTTTTGGCTCGAACACGGGAGTTTGTTGATTATGCACCCCGGCTGCCAGTCCACACATCTGCATCAGGTTCCCAAGACCAATAAAGTCGTTAGCACACGTATTAATCTCACGTTTCGACCGCACACCGGGGGGAAATGAGAAAGTTTTGGGTTAAAGGATTTTTTCACTCCTTTAACCTTTTCCCTTCTTTTTTATAGCAATTCGATTCAAATTAAGTCACTAATCGGAGTTAAATCATGGGAGAAGCAAAACGTCGGCGCTTACTAGATGCCAATTACGGCAAATCACTTCAACCCTATAGTCGTCAAAAAATCACTTGTGAAATTCTCAACCAACAAACTTCACAAGAGATTGCATCTGTTTTTGATTTCATAATTGACGAAAAAGAATTAACAAAACATCATCTAATTCTGCCTCCATTACCGAAGCAAAACGATACTCCAGATGTGATAATTGATGCAGTTGAAAAGTCAGAGCTTGGGGCAGTTCTTCCCAAAAACTCTCTTCCTCTTATTTCCCCCAGCGTTGCGCCTCCTACCAAGAGCCTACGCGTTGATGCACATCAAAATCCCAATAGTCAGCTAGCTCCTAACCATTGGCATGAATGGGTTATCAATTCCGGCGTTGACCCCATAGTTACCGAGCTAAATGTCCGCTCTCTCAGTGGTTCGGAAATCTACGAATACCTTTTATACGCTCTCCCCCACACCGCTCGACGAAACGATGGGCGACTGCGTGATAGCTATTTACAACGATACGCTCACATCAACAGTGCATGGTGGGCTAGTGGACTTGACCCTCATAACGATTGGCTACCGATGGAGTGGGGAAGAATGAAACCCGACAACCCACGACTCCAATGGGATAAGGAAACCCAAGAACAAACCCAAAAACCAGTTAAGTACGAGTCCCCGCCGAAAACCCCCAACCGCGTTACCTACCTGAGAGTCCCCCTCCATATCTGGAAGTTGGTATCGTTGAGGTATGACGTGCCGATGCCAGAAAATATAGTTGTCACCCATGATGGTGTTGCGTTAGGATTCTGGGCTTGGGTCATGGCACACCCCGAAATAAGAGTAATCCTTACAGAGGGCGAGAAGAAGGCTGGTTGCTTGCTGTCGTTGGGGTATGTAGCGATCGCACTCCCCGGAATCTGGAACGGTCGAGTCGGTAACGAAAATTTAGAACGCTTGCACCCCGATTTAGTTCCTATGGCGCAACACAAGCGTAAGTTCACCATTCTTTTTGATTACG
>NZ_JAIVFV010000378.1 GCF_020829445.1 Nostoc sp. CHAB 5836 | reverse complement strand
GTTGACACTCCCCGCCCTAAAGGGAACGGGGATTCTTAATTAAACAATTGTAAAGACAACTGTTCAAATAATATCCGCTTTTCAGGTATTACCTTAGATGTACGGTTCTTGCCCTGATCCTGTTTGCCATTGCTGGCAGAATCATGTCTGACAAGCGTAACTTTCCCACAGTCCGCAGGTAGCTTTTTAACGTCTTTAGTGACGAACTTTAAATTAGCTCTACGCAAAATTGTACGAGAGGCTTGAGTGTCTGCATGGTCAATGTGACCGCAGTTTTCACAAATAAATTTCTCACCATCTCTATTAGTTTTGCTTACATTATGACAAGCTGAACACTCTTGAGACGTGAACTTAGGATTAATAGATAATACTGGCTTACCCGCTTTCAAGGCTAACCAAGCAATTTTAGAAAATAACCCGCCCCAGCTAACATCTGATATAGATCGGTTCAATCCGCGCTTTGCAGATTGACCATTAGCCATGAATCTCCCCTTCTGCCTCTTGGGTTTACATCGGGACTTCATAGCTTTGATATTTAGGTCCTCTTGAACAATCGCCGCAGCAGTGCCAACAACTTTATTGGCTGCAAACCATTGATGATCATTCCGCTTGTCAGCAATCTTTTTATGCAGCTTGGCAACTATTATGCCAGCTTTTTTACGATTCTTAGAACCTTTAACTTTACGGTTTACCCTGCGCTGCCTAATTCTTAGTTGACGGCGAGTTTTTTTATTGGTTGCGAACTTAGGATTTTCAACAAACGAGCCATCAGTGAGGGAAATTAACTTATTGATTCCTACATCAATACCTACTGCCGAGGATATAGTTTCAATATCTGACACATCAGGCAAAGATTCTGGTAGGTTGAGCAATACACTCATGTACCAGCCATCGGCTTCTTTAATTACTGTTACGGTTCTAATATCAGCATCAATTGGAATCGCTCGACTATCGAAATATCTCATATCTCCCAAGCCAGGGAAGTAAACGTGCGAATAGCACCTCTTTTTGTTAGATGAACGATTAACGGTTAACTTCCCTTGCCCTGGCTTGAATTGAAAGCTTTTAAAGTTAGATGCTTTGCGAAATGCTGGGAATCCTCTTTTATGTTGGAAGAATCCATTATAAGCAATATCTAATTTAGCTAAATTGCCTTGCAAAACATCTGAATTAACCCGACTATACCATTCAGACTCAGAGCGTAATTCAGTTGTTCTCTTACTTTGAATATCAGCAGCATGTCCCCAAGTTAAGCCATGTTTCTTACTATTTTTTGTTAACTCAGCAGACATCACCCCATGTTTAACAATAGGGCAAGTCAAAGGGCAATAAGAACCATATTCAATCCGAGTACCTAAATCCGAGAATGCACCATACTGGTACATCACTGGCTCATCTGAATTAGAGTTGTTAGTCTCAAAACCGCGCTGACGTTCTGCCAAACAATAATTTCTGTGTTTCCGCAGAGTAATAAGCCACTCAGACATTAAGGCTTGTTGCCTAATATTCGGTTGTAGTTTAAACTTCCAGCGTATTTGCACAGGTTCGTTTTGTTGATATAGTTGACTCTATCAACATAGTAATCTACAATCAAAAACAAGTCAATCCCTAATCTCATGAAAAAAAGTTCTTATGAATATCGACATTATAATCACGCCGTCGGACTGAGCGTGATTCATTTAGTCTGGATACCTAAACGCAGGAAAAAAGTACTTGTTGGAAAAATTAGGGATAGAATTTTTGAGATATTCTCAGAATTAGCTACTGAAAAAGACTGGAATATTCGCGCATTAGAAGTTGCACCAGACCATATTCATCTATTTGTAGAGATTCATCCAACTGACGCAATATTTCAAGTAGTTAAAGCATTTAAAGGACGCTCATCGAATTATCTAAGAAAGGAATTTCCAGAATTAAAAAGATTGCCATCACTCTGGACTAGCAGCTATTTTTTTTCAACTGCTGGAAACGTTGCTGCTGACACTATAGAACGGTATATCAATGATCCTCATCATGGTTGATAATATTGGAGGCGAATAAATTCGCACGAGTCGGATTTCCCCCGC
>NZ_JAIVFV010000377.1 GCF_020829445.1 Nostoc sp. CHAB 5836 | reverse complement strand
GTTTGGCGCAGAGGCTTGGGAATCTTTAATCTCTTGAAGGACGCGAAAAAACGAAAATAGAGCCCAATGGTTTTTTTCGAGCTCTTGAGATAAAAGAAGCTTTGCAGCATTTGTTTTACGTTTGCGCTCCAGAGCGCGGCGACGAATCTCCAATATCTCTTTCAAAAGAAACAAAGCAATCGCAACTGTTACCGTAATAGGTAGATATTGACCTGATAAAAGGTTATCACGCCAATCTTTTAAAAACTCAAGGCATGCCATATTAAAAGTACCCAACGATTGCGTTAACCCGCGCCGTTAGGCGTCGTCTGGAACTGCGGGTTAGGTTTCAATCGCCATCGGTGGCGGTTCTGACGTTGAGCTTCCATCTGATCTTTCCCTGATCCACCGTGTGTTGATGATGATTTTGAGGAGGGAACCGATCGGCAGCGTTTGAGGTGACCTCGCGCTTGCAGCCTAAGCACCTATAGATTCCGGAGACGGGAACGGATTCGCTTGGGCCATATTCGTTTTTCCACCAATCCTTATTTCCATCGCTCTTCACAATGACTGAGCTGTCGATGTACCAAGACATATCTCTTTCCTCCCTGATGAAAACTTGACCGCGCGAATCAGCAGTGCAACACGGACTCTTACAGATTTTTAGGTGCGTCGCCGAACTTCTGCTTTAGAGACTGGAGTGCAGGCTTGTCGTCCGTTTCCCAAAGCAATTCCAGTTTCCTGTCCATTGTTGAGAAGGTGCTGCTGAGGTACTCACGCCACCGGTAAGTGCAGACCCTGTCGAGCGGTGTGGGCCGCTCTGTGGAGTTAAAATCTTCCTTCTCGGAGCCGCGCTCCCATCCGCTTGGTGTGAGATGCCAGTCTGTCCATTCGTCGCTTGCTGCCATATCGACTCCTCCGTTGAAAGAACGGGCGGTGATTGTTTGAAGCCTACCGTAGAGCTAACCGGCGCTGCGCGGCCTTATCGCGCAGCGTCCAGCGACCGAAGGGAGCGAAGGGAGCGAGCTTGAGCGCCATGTTAGGTCTCGCCGACGTACCGCCGGGCGGTAGGGCCAACTTTCTCACGGAGCCTCATGACAAAGCTTTGGAATACGCTAAATAACGCAAGGCCAAAGAACGCGAGGTACATAGGTGGAGATTGCTCACCGGAGTCAAGAAAATACGACCCAATTGCGATCAGAATTAGCACACCAACAAAGATAGGCATAGCTGAATCGAAAAACGCTGGAAGCCGTGGTCGTGTGTTGATGGGGACTAGGCTTGGAATGTCGATGATTCGAGCGTCAACCGATTCAGAAGGCGAACTTGCTGACAAGAGAACTTGAATAAGTAATTTGTCGCCCGAATTCAGAAGAAGTGGGTTTAACTCGATGCTCGATTCTGTAGCAACCAAAGTGGCACCGAGTTTTGAGGGGACTTCGGATGTGATCTCCGCTGAGATGACTTGCCCTTCTGGAAAGGAAATTTTGAGCGCGCGCTGGAAGTCATTTGGGGAAATTGCGCGATGCCCAGAGTTCTTCAAGCCATAGACCAGTAAGTGGAGATTCTTGACTGACTTGCCATCAAGCTCGACTGTTACGCGGGACGATACTTCGTCGGCAACCGAAAGCAGGCGGCGAGAAGATACGATGCCAAAAGCCAACTCCTTTGTCTGACGCTGAAGCCAATATATCCAGAGTGCAACTGCGATGCCTAACACCGCAAAAGCTGCGCCAAAGAATTGCCAAACGGGATCACGCAGAAGATCGAGCATGAAAGACCTAACGACGCTGTAGAAAAACCCCATTTCGGGGCAAGTTGCTGCGTCCGGCCATTGCCGGCTTGAATTCATTCTTCATCGCATCAATCCGGTTTCACGGGTTTCATCTTCCGTCTCCTGACGCCGTGACAGGGCGACTCCTGCCTGACCTGATCGGGCTAGTTCCCCGTCCGCCAGCTTACCTAATTCGCGTACCCGTGGTGCCCGAGCTTTTCAATGTTGTGCACCATGCAATAGAGCTTCCACTGCCCATCGACCTTCGTGCGCCCGCGCAGCGTGAAGCGGTCGAGCCGCTTGTTGTGCCGCAGGTTGCCGAACACCGGTTCGACGGTGGCAAAGCGCGCGCCGATC
>NZ_JAIVFV010000376.1 GCF_020829445.1 Nostoc sp. CHAB 5836 | reverse complement strand
ATACTTTTGACTGTGTGAAGTTAAATATCTTTCCCATGTCTGTTTGTGTTAATTTTAAGCCATGTTCGAGAATTAGCATATTTTGTTCTTCTACTGGTAGCTCATCGAATACCTTAACTAAAACCTGACGTAGAGATGAGAATCTTTCATCTTCTTCAACTTCATATTCTGTAACTTGATGTTGAATATTATCAATAGTAATATTAGGTGCATCAAAAGATGATATTACTGGCAGCTTTGAGTTCTCTCTGATTGCGAAAATGCAATTTTTTAGTAATCTTTCGATATCTGCCGCTGATATATTTTCTGGGAGAGATTGGAGCGAACGCAACTGATTATAACGTTCAGCTATCATTGTAAATTGCTGCTCAGTTGGTGGTGGTAATCTGTGACTTTGTGTTGTTTTACTGGGTGTGTAAATTTCTCGAAAACAGTTCCAAGCTAATAGATAAGCTGTCTCTTGCTGCTCATTGACATTGACTTTCTGTAATGCTTCTTTGAATGCTTTTTTAGTTATATTACGCAATAATGCCCAATCAGTATACCTATTTAAGTCTCGTCCTATCCGAATTCTGTCAAGAACTACACTATGAATACGCAGTTGAGCGTAGTTTTTCAGCGGTGTGTTATTAAAGTCATAATTGCCCAAGAGTTTGGTGAGTTCTGTAGCTGTTATCGCCCGCGCTATTTGCCAGTAATCCATCCAAGTAAAATCGTGGCTGGCAATTTGACGTTTAATTTTGTGTCCTACCCAGTAGCAAGTTTCTTCTAAGTAAAAGGTTATATGTTTGTTTGCTAAAGAATGAAGATGATTTTGCAATGCCTCTTTGAGCCAATATCGCGCCCAAGCTTCTTCATTTCTTACTGTTTCTTGGCTAATCATTTCTTCCATGTTGTATTTTAACCGCCTGTCCGTTTGCCAAGTCATAGCTTGGTAATTGTTGCGGTCTACAACCTTAAGAAATGTGGAAAACATTTCTACTAAAGTCTCACGCTTAATAATCATTGTTTACCTATGATGATCAAAAGTTATGTAAAAGCGATCGCCGTTAAAAAGGTATTAAATTTTTATGCTTTTCTCCTTGCAATAATACAGTTATTTTCCATATTTAACTCGTCACTCCAGTAGCAACGTGCAAGATAGCCAACAGTCTGCATCGTTAGTTTTGTCGCCACAAGAACCTCCTGGTAAGGATTACAGATTCGGTAACTATTGGCTGGTATATTGCCATCCGAACAAACCTGTTATCATCATCATTCGTCTGTTTATCAGGACAGATATTTGGATTTATGCAGATTGCTGTCTGGTATTTTGCAGTGATATCAAATCCGGATGATTGCACATAGTATAATCCTAGTCAGGGATTTTGGAACGAAGTATATGCCAAGACGTATTCACTGAAGCCAAGAATCAATTCCTGTGACTCCCAGGAGACATCCGTCCAACCTTGGGGAAAGCCCATCATTGTCTCCACTAGATGTGGGTTGAGCGCACGAGAACAACAAACTCCGCTTGCCACATCGCTGAGTTTGGGATAGCGCTGTTTGTTCAACTGGTTGGGGCTGCCATCTCTCCAATCGCTGGCTGTGGGAGTGAGCATCATCACCGCCGCCGACAGATGCAGGGTTTGTCCCGGCTTTCTCGTACTGATTCCAGGATGTATCCCGTCGGTCGCTTTGGGAGTTGGTAGCAATAATCCACACTCTTTCTCGTTTGTGGACAGCCCCCACGGATGCAGCCGAAACAATTCCCCATTCCACATCAAACCCCATCTGGGCAAACTCCCAGAGTACGGCACGAAAAAATTCACCCGATTCAGCAGTGATAAGTCCGGGAACGTTTTCCACAATCGCCCAGTTTGGTCGAATCTCGCAAATGATTCTCTTGAATTCCCCAAACAGATTGCGTTCATCCTGCGATGCTTTTTGTTTCCCCGCGAGGCTAAATGGAGGGCAAGGCAGTCCGGCGATGATCCCATCAACTTCTCTAACTCCGACTCTTGCCAAAGACTCAACTGTAATATCATGGAGGGAGCAATGCGATTTTGTGAGGTCAGGCAAAAAAAGGTGCGATCGCTAATCGGCTTTCCCAGTACAAAACATATATTATTTACATATTAACGAGTATTAATACTTAAGAATAGGTATTTGATGAA
>NZ_JAIVFV010000375.1 GCF_020829445.1 Nostoc sp. CHAB 5836 | reverse complement strand
ATCCGGTGAATGGGGCGGTAACGTTTACGCCTGATGGTCATTCTGCTTTCTTTACACCGACTGCTGGTTATTCGGGAACGGCGAGTTTTGATGTTGTTGCGGATGATGGGTTTAGTAGTTCTACACCAGCTAAGGTGACGGTGAATGTCAGTAATGCGGCGTTGGTTAATCTTGATTTTGCACGACGTGGTTTGCGGTTGGATGTGGGTGGAAGTACTGAGTTGGTGGTGGTTGGGGATTTTGCTGACCAACAAGATGTGATTCTGCCTTATTCATAATTGCAGTTGGCGTCGGATAATTCTACCGTGGCGGCGGTGTCTGCGGGTAAGGTGACGGGGTTCAGTGATGGCGTGTCGGTGCTGAGTGCGTCGCGTAATGGCATTACTGCTGTGACTGCACTGCGGGTAGGTGAGTTACGCTCAACCAATGAAACTGAATTCAATATCGAACTTGCTGAAGAAAATGGATTAAACATTTATCCCAAAGCAATTATCCTTCCCAATGGTGGAACGCGACAACTGCTGGTTGGCATTGAAGGAATATATGGTTCGCCAGACCGGAAAAATACTACAACAGGTACTCGTTATTTCGTCAGTAACTCCAACATCCTGGAAATAGACGCAAATGGCTTAATTACCGCACAAAAAGAAGGAATAGCGAACGTTACCGTTATTTATGGAGCATCCGAATATCTTGTTCCCGTCCGGGTAGAAGCACCGCATACTATTCGCGTATCTCCAGGTACGGTAGCAGAAACTCAACTGACTACTGATGGTGGAATTATTGAGGTTGACGTTCTCGATGGTGATAACGAAAACCGTACCATGCAAGTAATGGTAGCTCCCGGTACGCTATTTGAAGATACGAACATACGGATTACGCCGCTATTAACCCAGCAGCTCTTATCACTTTCTACCCCCCAAGGCTTCCAGTTTTTATCAGGCTTCAAATTAGAAACTGGTAACGATCCCCTCATGCTACCTGTACAATTGGCTATTGAGTTGCCACAAAACTTGAAAGCAGACGCATCACTGGTAGGTAAAACAGTTTACTTCTTTGAGAAAGACACCATACCCGATATTAACGGTGGCTGGAAAGAAACTTGGCTGGTAGCAGAATCAGGTGTCATCAGTGCAGATGGGATGATTCGTACCCAGTCACCACCGTGGGGAGGAGTGCGTAGTGGCGAATATATGGTGGGAATAGATCAAGACATAAATCTTCCTACTGGTAGTGTCAAGCTAGTTAAAGGTAAGCTGACTGTTACCTATAATATGCCTTCTCTAGTTACTAGCCTTTTCCCGGCTAGCTACACCGTAACTAATGGTTTGTCCTCAATATCGATTGGTAATTTAAATAGCAGCATCGCTATCACCAACAACTACAATCGTGCTTATCTTGCCGATAAAAATGGCAATTTTGTAGTCAAAGTCTTCGATGACAGTCTACTAGTAAAATATGAGCAAATATCGGTAGAAATCAAGGATGTAGCCAAAGAAATAAGTGACACTGTATTGTTGATTCAAGAATTAATTAAGCAAAAAACCTCTCTTGAAAAAGATATACAGCAACTCGAACGTGTTTATCAAAGTTTAGGCAATACCCCGTCAGCTCCATTACGTGCAGCATTGCTCACAGAAGCGCCGACAACTGAAAAACAGAAAGAGATAGAAATACAAAAAGATATAACCCGTAAACAGATAATTAAAAAAGAAGAAGAATTAAGTATAGTCACAGAAAAAATTCCCGAAAAAACTCAGAAAAAAGAATCATTTGAGCTACGTAGGCGGAAATTGGATGACCAGTTAGGAACCTTGCGCGGTTTGTTAAGAGCCTACAACACCGCAGGTACTATTTTGGGATTATTAGATACCGTCCCATTTTTGTCAGTTACTTACGATATTTCTTCATTAAATGTAATTCAAGTACCTACTGTCGGATTACCGCAAATAACGCAAACTGGTGTGCAATTAAACGCAGGTAATCTTCCTAGCTTTGAAATTAATTTAGGTATACCCAAACCGCAAACATCTGGCCCTGCTGCACCTCCAGTATTGGAACAAGCTGCGTTACGCTTTCAGAGGATGTTTTAAAAGTGGGGGGCTAGTGTAAGAAAGCTCACAAGGCGTATGCTGAATTTTGTAGAAACCAGCACCCTGTGAGCGAATGACTAAAGCATACCGTAGCAATCTGACCTGGGAA
>NZ_JAIVFV010000374.1 GCF_020829445.1 Nostoc sp. CHAB 5836 | reverse complement strand
TTCTCGGTTTAATTTGAAACTTGCGAACACTACCGAGACTGATTGAAGCAATCGCTGGGGATATTCCCATTGAAGAATCAGTGTCAGCGTGCCAGCCGATAGAATCCATACCTGTGCGATACTGATTACCGATGACGATACGGAACTGATAACCAGTCAACGCAGTGATGGAGTCCCGTAACTTGGCTAGAGTATCTGTCCAACATAGTGGTTTCAAAAACACGCTATTGGAGTAAAGATAGTCACAGCCTTTGTCACCGTACAGGCACTCCAGGCGGGGGACGGGCATTGTTTTACCCGCCATACGTATTTGATTTTGCTGCCACTCCAGTTGTAGACAGTGTTGGTAGAGCGAGTTGGCAAGTTCTTGGCTTAGGAAATCGGGGTAGTAGGTGATAGGTAATATTGGGGTTGATTCAGCAAATAAATTGAGTTGTTGCATGGTAGTTTTCTCCAACTAAAAAATGTGTCAATGAAGGAATTCCTGTTAGTTTTGGTTGCTGGAGAATACTTCATGTTTCTTGAGATACTTGCTCCCAATACTCAACAACAAAATTATGTGCTTGCTGTAACACTTGAGGGAGTAAAAATAACGGGACTTCCCAAGCCGCAATAACGCTACCAGCGAAACATTCTGCAAGCTCAACCCGAATACACTCTGGTAAATTGCTCTCTAAAAATTTGAGTGAATGATCTTCGTTTTCTGGTAGCTGAACAAAAAAATAATCGTCGTGCATAATATCAGCAACAAGACCGTATTTTTCTGCCAAGGTTTTTCGTAGAGTATTCATAATGAAAGGTTGATTTAGGTAGGGAATTATTGAGAGATGACTTTTACTATTTCGGGCAACCAACGCAGTTGAAAAACAGTTTGATTTGAAGATTTGGCGACTGCGGGAACCATGCGACCCCATTGCTTACCTGACTCAGTAGGACGATAGGGAATTTTCAAGTCATTTGTTCTGTATTGCAGTCCAGAATCTACTAGCAAGTTGTTGACCAAACGTGCAGACATTCCCACCGCCTCGCCAATTTGTGTTGGATTGAGAAATGCGTCTTCTGCGGTATTAGTGGAAGCAATCGCAGTTTTTAATTCATCAGCGGCTGGCTTAAGTGCGGGGTTGACTTTGGTGGCGGCATTAACTGCTAACTGGGCAGTGAGAGATTTTTCTAATCCGGCAAATTCCCCCAACATCATTGCCAACTGCGCGGCTTCGTGGGATGGGGCTAATGTATGTGGTGGTTCTTGTTGCCCCCTCAGGGTATTTTCCCAGCCTTTGATGTCTTGCATCCAGGCGCGAACACCGATACTTTCAAATGCTTCACAGGCTAATCTTGCTTGTTCACTGCATCTTTTCCCCGCTTCGTAGCCGTAATAGTGAAGTATTGCAGCAACTGCTACGTCAGGGATACCAGACTGCGACCATCCGAAAATGTCAACACATTCAAAGCCTTTACGGACAAGCTTTTCAACCATTTTGGAACGAGAATTGTCAACAGCCGTTTTGAGACTTCTGAATAATCCAGCAGCATCAACCCCAGCTAATCTTGCTGTTGCACGAAGACTAGCCTTACCTTGTCCATTAGAGTCAACAGTGATCTCTTGCTTTATCTGTTCGATAATTTGAGCTACTTCGATTTGTGACATAACTTTAGTTGGGTGATAATTTTTCGTTGTTGATTAGAGTGAATTATTTCAATACCCGCACCAAACTTTTCTCACCTACCAGCGAGAAACGATTCCATACAATCGCTGATTGGGTTAACGTTGGCGACACCAATTCAACAAGGTAAAACCAGGAATTATTGACCAGAGCTATGCCCAAAATGAGACGCTGTTTTGCGTCATTGCCGTGAGAACATAGGATTACTTTTTGTCCCAAAACAAAAGCGGGTTTTGGCACGGGCAGAGTTACTAATTCTCCAGTGCCAATGATTTGATGTTGTGTGACATGAACAATTTCATTACGGCAATCAATTGAATAAATCCAAGCCGAGTGTTTCCATTGAATACCGCAGCAGTAACCGAATGTTTTGCTGGTTCTCAGATAAACTCTTTCTAGTAAATTGACTTCAACTGGTGGCATTGTTTTGCCCCAAGGAGGGGAGAGATACCAGCTAGTTTTAAGCACGTTAACGTTGTCAATCATGGGAGTTTCCTTTGTTGAGATAAAATTATTTTCAGTCGCCCAAAAATTAGTGCAGCGCATTGAGGGACAAT
>NZ_JAIVFV010000373.1 GCF_020829445.1 Nostoc sp. CHAB 5836 | reverse complement strand
CCTTAAAAATCTTTAAGTAATTATGCTTATTTTGACGGCATTGCATATAAACTCCAGTTTTTATCTCCTAAACTACCAGTCTGCTGTTTCAAGTATCAACAAGCTGGAGTCTAATTAAAGGAATTGCGGCTCTTGCGTACTTAACGTGCTAGATTGATATTATGATGCCAAGAAAGTAAAGCTCTAATTTCAAAATTGCGAAAATTTCTAAAGCCAAATCCATTTCGTTTTATTAGCTTCAATTTATTGTTAATTCCTTCTACTACTCCCTTAGTAGTTTTTCTTTCAAAATATCCGGCTATTTCTCCAAACCAGCGCTTAATAGTCTTAACACTTTTTTGATAATAAGGTTCAGCTTTTTCTAACCAATCGAGTAACCCTAATATTCCTGTTCCCGAATCTTCACTTGTATTAAATAAATTGCGGAATTCTTCTTTCAATGAATGCATTATTGCGATTAAAGGAGATGCTTCTCTGATTATATTTAATTTTAATTTTTGTTTATATGTCAGATGCTCTTCGGCTTTTAAAATTATATATTTATTACCTTTTAAACTATCAAAAACTTTTTCTCTATCCTCAATTTTTAACTCTAATGCTGTTTGATTTTCTGCTATTCTAGCTTGGTTCAATTCTTCATGTATTATTTTGGTAACATGGAACCTATCGACCGTGACGACGGCATTTGGGCAAATCTTATCGACTAAACTTTTATAATTTCCGGTCATGTCGATACTAACTTCTTCTATTCGTTCTAGAACTTCTTCCCCCCACTTTTTCATCACATTTTCTATTTCAAATTGTTTTGTTTCTTTTACTAACCCTATTAATTTACCTGAATCTATATCTACAAGTACAACAATAAATTTTCCTTGTCCTTTTACTAAACTTATTTCATCGATTCCTAACCTTCTCAAATTGTTTAGGTTGATTGGTAATACATTTTTAGCTATATCTTCAAGCATCGAATTAACTTCTTCATCGGTTAATCCATTATTTTCCGCCACATTACTTACATTACTAGTAATAAGTTGTTTAACAATATTTTCCGCGTATCGATGCGTATATGCCTTTCTCGCCCCTACAAAATCGAGCTTTTCATTAAAGGTTTTTCGGCACGTAAAACAATTAAATCTTCGTCTATTTACATTTAATATTACTTCTTTATCTCCCATTGGTAAATCTTTTACTAAGAGGTTGTTTGAAAAGTCGGTCAGGTTGTAAAAAAGCTCTCTAGGTATACGCTGTGAATAGATAATAGACAGCACCGAGAGAGCAACATGACTAAAGCATACCCCAGCAATCTGACCCATGCACAGTATGAATTTCTGAGTGACATGATTCCAGAAGCAAAAGCCGGTGGTCGCAAGCGTGAAGTTGAGATGTGGGAAGTGCTTAACGCAATTTTCTATGTCTTAGTAGAAGGAGTCAGATGGCGATCGCTACCAGGTGACTTTCCTGCTTGGCAGACAGTGTACACATATTTTCGCAACTGGCGTAAAGACGGGACATGGTTACATATTCACGATAGTCTGCGAGAGTGGACAAGAATCGAAATTGAGCGTCATCGCAGTCCATCAGAGGCAATCATTGATAGTCAAAGTGTGAAAAGTGCGGCGATGGTGAGTCAACAAGTGGGCTTTGATGCAGGCAAGAAAATTAAAGGACGCAAGCGATTTATGACAGTTGATACCTTGGGGAAAGTCACAGCGAGTCTTAGTCACAGCTGCCAATGTAGGAGAACGTCAAGGAGGTAAACAAGTTCTCCAACGGGTCAAACAGTCAAACGAGCAGGTCTGTCGTTTGACAACCCTCTGGGTAGATGGGGGCTTTGACGGTGAGGCGTTCATGCATTGGGTAATGGACATTTGCCGTTGGATTGTGCAGGTGGTGTTGCGCCCGCAGCAAACCAAGGGCTTTGTCTTGCTCAAAAAACGTTGGGTGGTAGAGCGCACTTTTGGTTGGCTCATGGGGTGTCGGCGTTTGGTTAGAGACTATGAGTTATTACCCGAAACATCAGAGACCTTTATTTACCTTGCCATGATTCGGATTATGGTGAGACGATTAGCATAAAATTTGACCCCTAAAAACTTTTCAAACAACCTCTTAGCTCGACTTTATCCATTTTTTGCCAACGCTCAACTTGACGCTGAAACCTCTGTGCTACGGTAGTTCTACTTTTTCGATTTCACCGATAATCAGTGACATGGAAAAAGTTTTTGCCAAAAAG
>NZ_JAIVFV010000372.1 GCF_020829445.1 Nostoc sp. CHAB 5836 | reverse complement strand
TGCATCTAGAATCAAAATCTCATCCTTGAGAGAGGCAGTAAACTAGCAGCTAGCTGCGATCATTGGGCTGGAGTGGATTTGGGATAATGATTCCTTAAATATGAACATCGGTTTGGTTCCACCTCAGTCTATGAATTGAAGCCAGAAAAAACGGAGGACAAAAGACATTATGAAATTTTCGGGTTATATTGCAAAAAATGGCTGGATTGATTTAAATCTAAAATCTTCGTAATTGCTATGAATCGTATTCTTGCAGCATCAGAACATTTGATGTGGTTGTCATACAAGAACAGCCCGGAAAATGTTACCTTGTCGGCGACCATTAAAGGGTCATTTAGCGTTGATTTATTAACTGAAGCTCTGGCTTGGCTAAAACTAAGGCATTCTCGGTTAAAAGTAAAAATAGTCGCTCTTCATCAAAATCAGCCACAATTTTCTTTAGAAAACGTTCCACCTATTCCACTGCGAGTAATCTCCCGACAAGGAGAAGAACATTGGTGTCGGGAGATGGTAGAAGAATTACGTCAGCCTTTGAGTTGGAGCGAGGAACCTCTGCTGCGCGTATTGTTGCTGCACTCACCTGATGTTTCTAACCTAATAATTACTTTTCATCATTGCATTGGTGATGGTTTATCAGGAGCTTGTCTGATCCGAGATATTTTGCAATTTATTGGTGAACCAGACAACCCTCGTGAGCTTTTACCAGACTTGCCTCCTGTTGATGAAATTATCCCTGATATTACAAAAAATTGGGTTGAAGAAGATTTAAATAATTCGAGAGAAGCGGAGTCTGTATTAACAGCAAATTATCGAAATAATGGGGGAATAAATACTTCAGAAAAATTTCCAATTCGCCTGTTTCATTGGACGCTATCTTCTCCGGAAACTACCAAGCTTGTAGCTCGTTGTCGAGAAGAAAAAACTTCGGTTCACGGTGCTTTATGTGCTGCATTTTTTTTAGCGATCGCTGCTGAAATAAAATCTGATAACGAGATTATTCTTAGGTGTCATACACCAGTAAATATCCGCAACTATTTGACAATTCATGTTGGCGAAAATCTGGGAGAATACATTACTCGACCAGTGACCGCTCATCGATTAAGCCAGAAGACCGATTTTTGGGATTTAGCGCGTGAAGTTAAATATAAGCTCAATCAAGTGGTAGCAGACGGAAAGTTATTTGACGATGTACTAAAAGCAAGAGCCTTATTATCTAGTAACTCTAACAAAGGTGGGGAAACTTCAGATGCTAGAGATATAGGGGGAATGGATATTGCAATTACTAATCTGGGGAATTTAAATATTAAACAGCAGTTTGGAAAATTACAGCTACAGGAACTTTATTTGATGGCTACGGGGCCAAAATCTTTACCACTTTTAATAGGTGTAGCAACACTTCAAGAGAATATGTGTTTTATTTGTCGTTACCAAGAGTCTCTTGTGCCTGGTGCAAACGCCTACAACATAAAAAACACAGCTATGGAACAATTACTTATAGCGCTTGCAGAGGTTGGGTAGCGAGTAGCACTCGCAGCTCTCAAAAAAAAGCCTTGACAGTAAAACTAAGCGAGGACAGATTAAGTCCATCGGAAGGTAGGCTGTTGATTAAAATGTGATCGCACTTAAACCAAAAAACCCAGTTACGATGGCTGGGCTTTGGATCAGGGCAAACGCATCTTGTCAATAAGAGTAGTCTATCGCCCGTGAGTAGCATTGGAACAGGAATGTACATTAAGCCCAAGATGCATACTGTACCTGAATTTGAGCCGCCGTCTTCAAAGATATCTATTCTTGTGATAACAATTTTTATCACAGGAAAAATAGCCTTAAAGCCCGAATAACCGATGAGAATGAGACATTGAAACAGGGAACAGGGAATAGGGAATAGGGAACTCTTACTGCGTATGGTGGGGGCTTTAGACCCCCACCAACGCGTTCCACTAATTGGAATGTGCCATTCCAATTAGTGAGGGACTCAGACCCCCGGATTTTATCTAGAAGGCAACAGGAAACAGGTCGTTCCTCCCTGTTCCCTGTTGCCTGTTCCCTGTTGCCTTCTTGTTGAAAAAGGTAGAAATTTTATTGTTATCACAGGAATCAGTCGTTAAGGATATTGATGAAAAAATAGCCTAAATTATAAAACGCCCAAACCCTTGCTATTAACGGTCGGTTCGCTCATTTCATAAATAGAATAGCCAAAGGGAGCAATGCGATGCAAGTTAGACGGCAGCG
>NZ_JAIVFV010000371.1 GCF_020829445.1 Nostoc sp. CHAB 5836 | reverse complement strand
GGAACCACTGGGCGTCGCGCTGATCTAGCTATTCACAACGGGTCAAAATTCTTCGGAATTGAGGTGAAAAGTCAATACGATAATTTAACAAGGCTTCATGATCAATTGAAGATATACACTAGGTGTTTCGATGAAGTAATAATCGTTCTTGATGAACGTCATGTGCGGGAGGGATTAGAAATAGCTTCTGAGGACGTAACGGTGTTTGAAATCGACAACAAAGGTAACATTAACCTCCGACGGCCAGCATCGCTCAAGCCCCACATCTATCCCGAAACAAGGTTACAACTGCTCACCACGCAAGAATTGAAAAAACTCACAGGCCACCTTACAAGAGCCCCGGCAAAGAGGACTTTGCTTCTGAAGCAGGCAGAAATACTGCCAAAAGATTCCATTATTAATGCTGTTGCAGAATCATTCAGGCAAAATTTTTCAGATACGTCTGAAATTTTTTGGCGGCATGTAAAGCATAAAAAAATGACCCCCGATTCACTTGGCTTCTTAAGTAGATTTACGCCAGAGCGGATCAAGATACGTGAAAAGCACGACGCGCAGATTCGCTTCTGGGATACTTGGCAATTAGATGCCGTTACTGCTCTTCAAATTCCCGCAAACTAAACATCTGTCCACTCGGTATCCGTAACAGACGCACGCAAACCAGCTTGCGTATACATATGTATATTGATTCGCGCTGAGGTCGACATTTTAGGTGAATAGATGGCATTCTCCTCACCCGCTGCAGTTTTCTTGATCATTTCTGTACCCCAAATACCAAGATCAATCCAATCCGGACAATTTGTGGCTCTAGCAGCCGCAGCCTGATAGGCATCGTCTCGATCGTCCTCCTCTGCTTCTCGGAAAAACTTCCATTTATATAACAGCGCATTATCAATGCGAGGCGCAGGTGTGCCGCCCCCACCACTCTGCTTTTCAGCCCGGACACTAGCTCTGTCACAATAAATGTTACACTCGGAGCCAATCTGATCAGTAACGAGTGAATAAAATCTCCGCTCGAAAATCTCCTGCTCAACAATGTCAGTGAAAGACGTTGGAAACGTTGAAGCAGACACAGAAATAAAGCAGTCCGGTAACTGGTCGCGAATTGACTTGCATATGTTGCTCGCAAGCAAAGCCTTCAAAAGAATACTTCGATCTTGTCGCTGAAAATCTAAAATAAAATACACATCGCTGTTGTAAGAATACACCTTGAATAGCTGAGCGATGTTTGCTCCAAATCTGAAAATTTGCTCATGTAAACGTATCACTACACCGCGTCCCATAGCCTTGAAAGCTCGTATCTGCGGTACGATGGAGTTTGGATCATTGAGCTGAACCACCGGAGTGAAAGCCTCATTTTCGTCTATAAATCCCCTCCAAGCCGCGTATCCATCCGCTGGGTCGCGCAACCGATCAAAAACACTATGAACAGGGCGACGTGTTCCGACAAAAATTTCCTCTGTAACATCGACAATGATTGGCTTCCCCGCGGTACTGGCAGCGACCTTAACTAAGGTACTTGGAAATTCTCTTGCTGTGGTCCACGGCTGCAGAACTACAAACGGCAGAATGCCGTTCTTGGCGTTAGGCGGAAGCTCCTCTAAGGCCTGCATTTCCGATGGACGAACACCAATGATTGGCACGTAGCAAAATGCGTTGAAGTCCATCCGACTTAACCCTCTAATTCATGGTATACCTAAACGAATCTTCATTGCGGCTTCGGAAACATTAAACTTATCTGCTAGAAAACTAATGACGTTGTCAACCTTAAGTGTTCTCGCCCTTTCCATCCACTCATCAACCAGATCTTGCGGCATCAAAAGATCTGCCGCTAAACGATTCGCTTGCGCCTCTCTTCGGTCAGAAAGTGATGACCGGTACAGAACGTCGTCCGTAATTCCGCCTCCAATTTCTTCGCGGTGCAATAAAAAATGTCCAATCTCATGAGCAACAGTGAATCGCTGACGACGAGCCGAATCGTTGCGATTGACCCTGATAATGAAGTGATCAGGATTAGCCGGATCCGGGCGAATTTCACCCGAAATTCCGCTAGGCAGGGTTGTTGACATCACCTTCAAACCTAGCGCGCTCGCAATCGCTGAAAGACGAATAGGTGCGCCGTCTTGGGTTTCCTTAATGGTTTCAATGATTCCTTGATCTAAGGAATGCCATTCGCGGCTCATCATTTTTGCTCTCCTTAGTCAACAAAGGGCTTTTCATCTGTTCGTTGTTCTTGTGCAGCACGTTGTGATGCATCATTCAAAATAATACTATCAACTCGCTCAACCAATACTGTACGCAG
>NZ_JAIVFV010000370.1 GCF_020829445.1 Nostoc sp. CHAB 5836 | reverse complement strand
ATTCTTGGTGGGAGCGGGTTAAATATTATGCTCGGCTGGCAATTGAGCGGGTGGAGTTAGGGGTTGACAAGGTGAAAGAATTACTCAGTACACTAACGATTGATGAGCGTTGCGGCGTGATGCTGGAGTTTGAGGACATTAACCCTGATAAATTTGCTCAACTGGTGGCAGATGCCCCACAGTGGACTGAATGGATGGGGTGAGAAAGTGGGGCTTACTATTAACTGCTTTACTTGTTAGGTTAAAATACTACTTGGTTTCACACAGATTGCCCCGTACTGGTTGGCGAGACAATTGGTGTTGCCTCATTCGTGAGAGGTTAAGATCAATTCAGAGGGAACAGGGAACGGGGAAAAGGGAACAGGAAAAACTCATGGTTTAAAAACCATGAGATTGAAATAATGACACTGTTTTTTTCGTGGCACTCGACCCTCGAAAAACATCTTTTTTTTCGACGCTCGCAATAAAGCTCTGAAACTTTAGTTTCTTATCTGTTAAGAGTTCCCTCTTCCCTGTTCCCTTTTTTTTGTAACATTTCTCAATAAGCAAGATTACTCAGAATATGGCTGAAAACTGGGGTTGGAAACACAATTTTTGAGCAGGCGATCGCTAGAGGCAGCAACAACATAGAAACAATGGCATCCTAGTTTTAGTCTTTGATCGGGTCAAAATAATTCGTAATTACTAATACCTCGGCTTCGCTCGGCACAAGTTCGTAATTCGTAATTAATACCCCATGACTGAAGTCAGGGGCTTGAATAATGATGCTGCGCGTTTTATTGTTCTCCATTAATAAATTAAGGGGCTTATTCCCGAATGAATTAATTCTTAATTTTGTCCGTAATTACGAATTACGAACTACGAATTACGAATTATTTGGTCAAGTTAGCCACATAATAGGAGTCAATATGGCAGAAGCTAAAAGGCGTAAAAAGTCAGACCCCAATTGGGGTAAATCCGAAGGATTTAATCATCCCAACAAACCTAAAATCACCTACTTGACTGAATCACATCCCGATTATCAAACCGCCTCTGACATGAAAAATGCTTACTACGCTGGCAAATCTCGTGTTTACCTTGTCCGCTTAGATTATGCCGATGGTGAATATTTTGTCGGCGCAGTCAACACATTCTTAGTCGGTACTGAAATTACAGTCAACGCCATCTGGACTCCGTACCCCAACAGCCAACGCACAGGTCGAGAAATTCTAGACAGTATACGTCGAGATATTGGTTTAAAAGCTAGAGACGAAATGTTCCTTTCCGATGCTGTTCTGCTCAACTTTGAATCTGACTGAATAAATTAGCAGTTGGCTACTGGTGAGCGGACAAAGTTTCCAGCGCCGCAGTCGAGCGAACAAGGAGAGGGTTAAAATAATTCGTAATTCGTAATTCGTAAAACGCACAATGCAAGTAATGCAACTGGGGATTTGAACCCCAATTGCATTACTTGCCTATTTATTTCTCCGTTTTCAAAACGGAGAATTCCAAACGCTTGCTCCGCAGGCTCTTGAATCTCTTAGAGAGGTTTAAATTTGTTGAAGGTATGGCTATCACTAACGTGGCAACTTAAGATACACTCAGTACACCAAAAAGTTCTGCGATGCCTGCGGTATTCTCGTCGCCATCGCTCAAGGGAAAAAATGGGCAATACTATTAAAGAATTACTCTGTACACAGCAAAGCTTGTCAAGAGAAAATTAATGTCAGTTGACCTATCATCATTCAGGGGATAGGGATTTATGGGAATTTGATAGTTTGATAGTTTGATATTACTCCCTCACGATCGCAACTGTGCCACAACTAACCTAGAACGTAATCGCGTATACCGTCGTTGGTCATCAGTAGAGCGCACCGCCAGAGATATGGCTTTTTTCGCACCAACAACGATCGCCAGCTTCTTCGCACGAGTCAAACCAGTATAAAATAGATTACGTGACAGCATCATGTAATGTTGCATATACAGTGGCAGTATCACCACCGGATATTCTGATCCCTGGCTTTTATGTATGGTAACGCTCCATGCTAAAGTAATCTCATTGAGATCAGCATAGTCGTAAACCACACTACGTCCACCATACTGCACCGCAACTTCTTGTTCAACAGTATCTATGTCAGTGATAATACCCAAATCTCCGTTAAACACTTCACGCTGATAATCATTCATTTGTTGAATAACGCGATCGCCCACCCGCAGCGTCATCCCACCTCTATTAATCTCCACCTTGTCGGCACTGGGTGGATTGATCAATTGCTGCAACACGGTATTAAGGTTGCGAGTCCCCACAACCCCTCGCGTCATCGGGCAAAGTACCTGGACATCACTCGCCGGATTAAAACCTAACCGGGGAATCAGGTCAGTAATCACCTCACAAATTGCTTGTAC
>NZ_JAIVFV010000369.1 GCF_020829445.1 Nostoc sp. CHAB 5836 | reverse complement strand
CGACTCATTGAAGAAGGGATAGAAATTGTCAGAGTAATTCATGGAGCAAGAAACATCCCAAATCTCTTTGAGTAAGTATGTGACCTGTAAAGTATGCACTTTGATTCCCAGCAAATACTTATGAACTGAAGGGGTGGAATGCGAGGAATGCTGCTTCTGCTATCGCCAGATGATTTCTTAGGTGTGGTCAATGGCACTTTGGGATCAATTGTAGAAAATTAGTCCAGAAATTTTCATAATAAACAATAAAGCGATCGCTACTCAAATAAAGCTACCTCAAAGTCGTACTACAAAATATCGCTGACTCTCAAAAACCTAAGTATTATTACTAAATAGATTGAGTGTTGCCCTGTGCTAGAAAATTAATGTACGTAATAATTCGGAGAAAAATAATTTGTAAATTGCTTATCAGATAAAAGCTTTAAAATTTTCGTGATAATTAGCTAAATAATATAGACGTATAGAAAAATACTTAATAAGATGTAGCAGGTGCTAAGAGCCTCCGAGATGAATAAACTATTTTATACCTGCTACTCAAAAAGCATAGTTGCTCTCTTAGCACTCTAGTCCAACCAGTCATTAGACATAAGGGTTTAGCGGAGTGAAATTGTGATGATTAGAGGAGGGATAATACCAGTCCAGTCACAAAGAGGAAGATACCAGTGACTGACATTGTAACTGGACAAATTGTGCGAGTGCGATCGCGGCAGTATCTTGTAGAAGAAGTTGTGTCGAAACCCACTAAGGAGCAAGACACAAAAGTTAGTCTTTCTTGTTTAGAAGATGATGCGTTAGGAGAATCGCTAGAAGTCCTATGGGAACGGGAAATAGATGCCAAAATCGTAGGGGCGACATCATGGGATTCCATAGCGAATCGAGGTTTTGATAATCCGCGTCTATTTTCTGCCTACCTGCACACATTACGGTGGAATTGCGTAACCTCCACAGATGCCAAGCTTTTTCAAGCGCCTTACCGAGCGGGTATAGAAGTCAAAGCTTATCAATTAGAGCCGCTACGTAAAGCTTTGCTAATGCCGAGAGTCGGTTTATTTATTGCGGATGATGTCGGTTTGGGCAAGACAATTGAGGCAGGGCTGATACTGCGTGAGATGCTGATGCGGCAAAAGGTTAGGCGAGTAGTTATCTCGTGTCCGCCATCAGTGGTAAGGCAGTGGCAAGAAGAAATGGAGAGTCGCTTTGGACTCACATTCATGATTCTTGACCGTGAGTTTATTGCTGCCCGTCGTCAAGAACGGGGTTATGGAATTAACCCTTGGATGACACACACCCGGTTCATTATTTCCCACGCTTTGCTACGAGATGAAACATACACCGCACCGTTACGGGACTGGCTTGGTGATTTTGCAGCTGCATCCATGCTCATCCTTGATGAAGCTCACAATGCTGCACCTGCGAGTGGTGCAAAGTATGCCGTTGACTCCCAACTTACCAAGACTGTTCGAGATTTAGCACCGCGTTTTGAACACAAGCTGTTTTTATCTGCCACTCCCCACAATGGACACTCCAACAGCTTTGCTGCCTTACTAGAAATTCTCGACCCCCAGCGTTTCTGCCGAGGAGTACCCGTTCGTAATCGCAAGTTGCTGGACACAGTAATGGTGCGGCGCTTAAAACAAGATTTACGGGAGATTGGAGAAGAGTTTCCCCAACGCTACGTTCTTCCTATAGTTATTGATAACCTGCCAGAAGACGCGCCCGAACTCAAATTATCCCGACTGCTACAACAATATCGCAATCTGCGTGAGGAAAAGCTCAAAGATGCAGCGAAGTCTACCCAGACTACGGCGATGCTGGTGATTACTTCATTACAAAAGCGTCTTTTGTCTTCCATTGAGGCATTTGCTCGGACTTTAAAGGTGCATCGGACGGGGATGGAAAAGCAAGCGGCTCACAGCACCTCCATACATCAAGCCAGTCTCCCGTTGCTGTTTGAATCCCCTGGTGCTGATGATGAACGGGCTGAATTTTCCGAAGAGGAAGTAATTGCAGAAGAAGATGCTCAAATGGCAGCAGCTAGTATGCAGGCTGCGGGACAAACAGCCCGTGAATTAGCAATTTTAAATGAAATGGCAGATGTAGCGAATTCCTCTCGCTATCAGCCAGATCCGCGGATTCAACAACTGGTGGAGTGGATTCGCCAAAATCTTTGTCCCGATTTGGGTCAACCTAATGCTGCTTGGTTAGAACGGCGAGTAATTATCTTTACAGAATATACAGATACTAAACGTTATTTACAACAGCAGTTAAGTACCTATGCAAAATAAATTGTATATTATGGAAATAGTAATGTAAAATATCTTCTTGGTCACAAGAAGGTCAAAAAAATGCGATTTATTAAAGATTTAACTATTGATACAATCAAATTACTTAA
>NZ_JAIVFV010000036.1:42113-48762 GCF_020829445.1 Nostoc sp. CHAB 5836 | reverse complement strand
CGTTTCTGGGAGCGCCGCTTTGATTCTGGTAATAGGCAATGCGGAATTTTGTGTTTTCTTTGGCTTCTAAGTCGGCTAAATCCTCCTTGATGAATTTGTAATCACCCCTGGCGTTGATTTTGGAGCGAGAATCTACTGGAGTTGTGGTATTTGAAGCCAGAGCAATGTCTAGCGCCTCGTCTTCTGAGAGTCCAATGTGAATTTTAACTTGGACTCTGGCTTGGGTTAGGTCGTACTTGTATTTTTTCGCTTGCTCAATTGCTAAAATTGTGTGACCGCCGTTGATAATCCCATCGCTTCCCCCCTCTGAGGCTTCTAAAATCTCTAGTTCGAGTAAAGTTTTGTTGAGTTTGACTTGATTTGCACACAGGGTTATTCCACTGTGACGGGAGAAGAATTTTTCTTGCTGGGTCGTCAGGGAGTCGAAGATTTGTCTGTAGGTGGCGCTTCTGCGGTTTGGTTCCCTGATGTTGGGTTCTAGGGGGAGGTCTGTGGGGAAGCTGTCTACATGGGCGGTGGCGATGATGCACTTTGGGTTGGGTTGGAAATAGTTATCTATCTTTAGGTTCCAAGTCTTGGGCATACTTTGTTTGCAATGTCAGTGGAATTTCTATGTTAACCAAAACCCGTACCTGATATTGGCTCTGTTGAAACGCTGTGTAGCGTTAAGCATTGGACTAGAATAGGTATAAGAGGGTCTCAGTACTCAGCATCGAACCTATGGGCAGTTGTTGTGTCTGCTTAAGTTCGGCAACAAAGAAGCGATCGCAACAGTGCCAATTAGAATATTTTTGCTATGTTTACCGTACAAACTTAAGACTTTCAACACTAGAGCTAAACATATCAGTAAAGATACTCATCACAGTTCGTTCTCGCAGTTTAATATTACCACTGACTGACATCCCAGATTGCAAAAGTACTTTACGCCCATTAATCGAAATCGATTGTTGCTCCAGCCGTACTTTAGCAGGGAATCGGTAGAAAGGATAAATCTGATCTGGTGGTAATGCATCATTTCCAATCCATACTAGCTTACCTTTGACATCACCAAATTCACTAAAAGGAAATGAGTCAATCCTCACATCTACCGTCATCCCCTTTTTGACAAAACCAATATCTTTATTGGTGATGTAGACCTTAGCAACCAGAGCATCATCAGGAACAACTTTCAGAATTGGTTCGCTAGATGTCACTACAAATCCTGGTGTATGAGCTTTGAGTTCAAATACTGTACCCTTAACTGGGGAATTAATTGACTGATATTGAAGATTCATTTGAGTTTGACTCAACTGAGAGTCATTTTCCGCAATCTTCTTATTATTCTCGACTATGGCTTTAGTCAACTGAGAATCAATTTCAGCAATTTTTTTGTTATTATCTGCAATTTGGGTAAGCCAATCTTTACGAGAAATAGCTACAGTTGATTGCAACTTAGCTTGTGCCTGATTAATAGCAGATTGTAAACGAAATCTTTCTTGAGTAAGCTGGTCAATTTCAGATTGAGCATTTCTGACTTCTTCTTGTTGCTTGAAATATTGAATTTGAGAAATTGCCCCATCATTCATTAACGGGGTAATATTATCAAGAATACCTTGGTTCATTACCAAGGTGTCTTTCGTAGCAGCTAGCTTAATCTCAGTTTGGTTGAGTTGCCGACTTAATTGGTCAACTTCCAGCTTTGCAGCAGTTACACGCGCATCTAATTCCGAAGAAGTAGATATTAAGCGTTCTTTTTGTTCTATGTCTAGTCCACTAGTAGAACCTGTACCATCTAGTTGAGCGCGATATACTCGATTCTCTGCTACTATTGCTGCTCTACTTTTGGTGAGGTCAAGCATTTCATTTGTTACTGGAATATCGATAGGACTAGCTATAGCCGCACCTTTCATTTGAGATTGATAAAACTGATTTTCTTGAACTAAAGATAAGCGAATTTTCTTTAAAGAGTCAAGTTGGGCATTAGCAGTAGTGGGGTCAAGACTGAGAAGATGTTCACCAAGTTTAACCTGCTGTCCATCTTCAACGTAAATTTCTTTAACTACGCCACCAACAGGAGCCTGTATTTCTTTAACAGTACCAGTTGGCTCTAACTTACCAGTAGCAGAAACTGCTTCTTCAATTTTGGCTAAATTTGCCCAGATAATTGTACCAGTTGTAACAGCCATCAGACCCCAAAGGATAGCTCTTGACCATTTGCGAGACTGTCGGAGAATTACAGGTTGGTCGAATTTCGGCACATACCGGGGTGCGGTGGTGGGTGGTTTTGGCTGAATATCGGATGTCTCAGTTGATAACTGTTTCAATTGCTCAACAGAAGTTATTACTGGATTTTGAGAACTGCCATTACCATTGTTTGAATGTTTGCCATTTCCATTGCCATTATTAGTACTCATAATTAGCGATTAGCGATTAGTAGTTAGCTTTAAAATAGTAGTTATTACTACTAAGGATTGAAAAAATGAAAGATTTTAGAGAATTGAAAGTATGGTTAAGAAGCCATCAACTAGTACTCAAAGTTTATGAAGCTACTGCAAAATTTCCTCAACAAGAGCTATATGGTTTAACTAGTCAAATGAGAAGAGCAGCAGCTTCTATCCCGACAAATATAGCTGAAGGATGTGGAAGAAACACAGATGCTGATTTTGCTCGCTTCCTTCAAATAGCAATGGGTTCTGGTAGCGAGTTGGAATATCAACTCATACTGGCTCATGATTTGGGTTTTATTGATAAAATACAACATGATAAATTGATGACTGAGTTAATAGAAATTAAACGGATGCTCAATTCTTTTATCCAGAAACTAAGAGTTACTAAATAACAATTAACCGCTAACAGCTAACCGCTAACAGCTAACCGCTAACCGCTAACCGCTAACCACTAACAGCTAACAGCTAACCGCTAACAGCTAACCGCTAACCGCTAACCGCTAACCACTAACAGCTAACAGCTAACCGCTAACCGCTAACAGCTAACAGCTAACCGCTAACCACTAACAGCTAACAGCTAACCGCTAACCGCTAACAGCTAACAGCTAACCGCTAACCACTAACAGCTAACAGCTAACCGCTAACAGCTAACCGCTAACCACTAACAGCTAACAGCTAACCGCTAACCACTAACAGCTAACAGCTAACCCTGAAGATGTGGTCAGATTGTCTCCACTAGGACGTAAGCACATAAATGTGTTGGGGCGGTATTATTTCTCTCTGGCAGAAACCATAGAACACGGAGAACTACGTCCTCTAAGAGACCCAAATACTCGCGAAGATTTTGAATTAATTTGAGGGGAAAAGCTTATCCCGGTTTTCTGTTCCTAAGTTTTGTAACGATTATATCATGTATATACATGGTAAAGACCTATCATTAACGGAATAACAAGGGTTCGGTCTATGTATATACATGGTGAAATTTTGTCCATATTTTTTACTTTATTTTCTTATCCCGGTTTTCTGTTCCATTACTACTCGCCCCCCTTTAATGGGTGCGCTATTTCCGCCGTGCTGTACTAGAGCAAACAATTGATTTGCGATCGCTAGCTATTGAACCACCCAAAGAAAATGCTCAGGAATGCTTACGGCTGATGGGCATGGCATTGAAAAACCTCTCTAAGAGATTGAACAATACTCAAGCCCTGAAAGCTGCGGCGATAATTCTGGGCAGTAGTCCAACTCCTGAAGCGATCGCATATCGAGCCGAACAATTGGAAATGTTGCCCCAAGCTGTTAGTGAAATTGGCCTTTGAGACAAATGATTTAGTTCATGAAAATAATACAATCAATATAGTTAGTACCTAAAAAGGGATTTGAGCAGCTTTACGTAGAATCTCGCGGGTGAAAATCGGGAAAAAAGTGTATAAAGGTACAAGTGTTCGGACACAAGGGTGTCCAGTAGTGGGTTATGTGCCAAAAGTTGAAGCTAATGCGTCTGGTGGGTACTGCCCTAGGGAAACTCCTAAAAGAAAGGCGGATGTAAGGGATGAAACGTCGGAGGTCGTTCTGGTTTTTTCTCCCCTATATCTTATGCCCAATCCCGCACAACAGATGATGACGCAAGTTCCACTAAAGACCAAGGCCACCGCCAGCACAAACAAACACTCCTAACTTGAAATACACCGTTACCCTGATAACATCATGAGCCAAACCTTAATCACACAAGAGTTCGGGATTATCATCGCTGCGAAAAATCACAAACCCACAATACTTAATCCAGATTTTCTCTTTTATAGTGGCATCGTCCCGACGGAATGGGAATTGGCTCGTCAACCGATATATACCCAAAGCCTATCCCAAGTCGCCTTTACCAACGGCATAGTTATAATAGCTGAACCAACACGAGTCATGTTCATAGAAGCGATTGAAAACAAAACAGTAGAAGAAATCGCTATTGCTGCGATCGCGAAAAAATATGTTGAAGCCTTACCCAACGTCGAGTATGAAGCTGTAGGGATTAATCCAAGAGGCTACGTTGCTTTTGAAAAAAATCTTGATGCAGCCCGTTTATTTATAACAGAAACACTATTATCTGCGGGTTCATGGCAAGAAGCTGGGACTGCACCAGTGAGAGCAACACTGAACTTAGCTTACACCTTGGAGCGTGGGCCATTTTACCTGAGTGTAAATGAAGCAGCACTGCGGAATCCAGACGAAACAAGTACCCCAATTGTGTTGTTCAGTGGTAGTTTTAGCTACGAAGTCAAGAGTGAAACTCCAGTTGAACGCAAAAACAGCATACATCAAGGTATTGATAATTGGCAAGCAGACTTATTAGCTTACCAAGAAATTATTAGTAATAAGTTTTTAGGTAAAACTAGTGAAGAGAAAACTGTAGTTCCTGATGTATTTGCGATGAGTGCTGCTATCTAAGTAGTAAAAAGTTATCAACAGAGGCAGAGGGCAGTTATTGCTGGAGGGAATACTGACCAAATAATTCGTAATTCGTAATTCGGAAATTTTCAACTGAGAAATTAGGAATTAATTATTAATTAACTAATTCCGAGTACAAGCCCCTAATTAAAATTTATTCAAGCCCCAGGATTTATCCTTTGGGGTAATAATTACGAATTACTTTCCTTGTGCCGACTTGTACTGAGCGGCGTCGAAGTAGCGACTCGCCTTGAGCGAAGTTGAAAGGAGTCGAGGTATTACGAATTACGAATTTTGGAGAAGCGACTTGACTTCAGTTATCGAAAACAAACAAATGCTGTGCATCATATTCCAAAAAGAGTGAATTTATTCATAGGGTATTAATTACGAATTACGAATTAGTAATTACGAATTATTTTGACTCCTGCCCTCTGCCTCGCGACTTGCTACTTATTGAACGATTATCTATTTGAAAAATTAGTCAGAGGTCTATATGTCAGGGATAAACGAATTGTTTGGGATCTCCGACTCAATGGTGGTGAATGATGGGGCTATAATGGCGGGAATTGAAGACCCATTGAAGTTGAGTCAAGGAATTGGAATTTATCCAAATAACTCCCCAAATGTACTTGTTGGCTCTCCCAGTACAGACCTGCTCATAATTGATAATTCATTATCTTCAACTTCTTTTGGAGAACAGCCCTTCACCAATACAGTGACTCTGTTGTTCAAACCAAACTCAAGTAACACCTCAACTACTAGCTTTGACCTGCTCACAGGTACTACAAGTGATGACCCATTAGTTGGTTTTTGGAGTCAGGAAGAAGTTCCTCAAAGCCTCCTCAGTATATCTCCCAAGACAGAACAAAGCGATATCAGGAAGCAACCTGACCAGCTTCTTGGGACGATAAATGTACCTAATGATACAAAGAATCGCCAAAGCTTAAAGCAACTGACACCAGAAATATTAGAAAGATTCCGTAGCGAAGCGATCGCACGATGGGCGAGTGTGGGCATTACTCCAGGAGAACAAGGTATTCTCAAAGAAGTGCAATTAGCGATCGCCGACCTACCTAGTTTGAAGTTAGGTTTGACTAACGGGAATGTTATTACTCTTGACCAAGATGCTGCTGGTATTGGCTGGTTTATAGATCCTACTCCAGACGACGATTCAGAGTTTAACCCAATAGAGAATAGTCCAGGAGAGGGAAAAGTTGATTTACTAACTGCGATCGCTCATGAGATGGGGCACGTACTTGGTCTATCTCATGTAGATTATGGTACTTCAGTTATGAGCGCTACACTACCGATAGGGGTGCGGCGTCTTCCTACTTGGGAAGATATTCATTTTACTGATGAAACATCCCCTGAATTAGCAGAGTTAAACTTAGATACTAATAGCTCTAGTATAGTTTATTGGGTTGGTGGCAGTGGTTATTGGGATGATTTAACTCATTGGAGTACAGGGAGATTACCAGGAGCTACAGATGAAGTTGTAATTGATGTGCCACAAGAGGTTATGATTACCTTTCGTCAAGGCTCAACATCAATTGCCAAGCTGACAATTGAAGAAGATTTGGTTATTTCGGGTGGTAGTTTAACAATTCTTGGAGAAGGGGCGATTAACAACGACCTCATCCTCAACAGTGGAGCATTAAACACAACAGGAACAGTCACACTTAAAGGACAAAATAATCAATGGTATACAGGGGTAATTAGTGGCCCAGGAATAGTTAATATTGCTGCTGAAGCAACTCTGAATATCAACGATGGTGGCAATTATAAAT
>NZ_JAIVFV010000036.1:0-42014 GCF_020829445.1 Nostoc sp. CHAB 5836 | reverse complement strand
CGTCTGTACTACGTCACCTTGAACAATAGCGGTACTTTAATCAAATCAAATACGACCGGAACAACCATTTTTGAGAATTCCACATTCAATAACACAGGTACAGTTGACCTGCGTCAAGGTAGACTGAACTTTAGAGGTAGTGGTAGCAGTAATGGTGGAACTTTCAAACTAGCTGCTAATACCACTGCTGAGTGGAGTAATCAGTATACTTTTACCTCTGATACCAGCTTTACTGATACAGGAACAATTTTGGTTACTGGGAGTAATGTTAACTTTAACCAGTCAACAGTGAATTTGGCAAACTTAGTCATAAGTGGTGGAACATTAAACACCACAGGAACGGTAATTATTAAGAATGACTTCATCCTCAACAGTGGAGCATTAAACACAACAGGAACAGTCACACTTAAAGGACAAAATAATCAATGGTATACAGGGGTAATTAGTGGCCCAGGAATAGTTAATATTGCTGCTGAAGCAACTCTGAATATCAACGATGGTGGCAATTATAAATATTTAAGAAATAAAATTACTCTGAACAACCAAGGTACTGTTAGCTGGAATAGTGATAGATATTATATTGAAGCTGATGACAGAAGTGCTGATGAGGTAATTAATAACCAAGGCATATTTGAGATTAAAAATGATGCTCGTCTGTACTACGTCACCTTGAACAATAGCGGTACTTTAATCAAATCAAATACGACCGGAACAACCATTTTTGAGAATTCCACATTCAATAACACAGGTACAGTTGACCTGCGTCAAGGTAGACTGAAATTTAACGGTGGTAAATTCATCAAAGCAGCAGGAACTATTCAACAAAATGTCGGAACCTTTGACACTTCCAACACTACCTATATTGAGGATAATCAGTTACCTGATTTAAAGATAACAGGTGTAGATGTAAAAACAACCATAAAATCTGGTTCTAACATAGGTGTCAGTTGGACAGTAGAAAACCAAGGCAAAGACATAACAGATGCAACAAATTGGTATGATGCAATTTATCTGTCTGTAGATAACATTTTCGATGTTACAGATACTTTCATTAGCCGTATATCAAAACAAACGCTACTGGCAGTTAATACTAAGTATACCCTCGCTCAAACAATTACCTTACCAAAAACAGCTACAGGCAACCAATACCTACTATTTATTACTGATGAAAAATATTACCAATTAGAATCAAATGAAAATAATAACGTCTTTTCCCAAGCTATCCAATTTCTAAATATCAACAATAATCCCCCGACAGAAGTTCAATTAAGCAATAATAAAATTGATGAAAATAGTTTAAACGGAACACTAATTGGCACATTAAGTACCATTGACCCAGATTTGGACGAAACTCATACCTATAAACTATTAGATAGTGCAAGTGGTCGCTTTTTCTTAGATGGGAACCAACTAAAAGTTGCGAATGGAGGATTATTAGATTTTGAAAACCAAAGAAAATATAACATTATCATTCAATCAGTAGACCAAGGAGGATTAAGTCTAGATAAAACTTTTGAAATTAGGATTAATAACGTTAATGAAGCTCCATTTAATATTCAACTTAGCAATACTCAAATTGATGAAAACACCTCTAATAATTCTCTAATTGGAACTTTCAATACCCTTGACTTAGACGAATTTGAATCTTACGTCTACGAATTAGTCAATGATGCTAATGGTAGATTTAAAATAGTTGGTAATGAATTACAAGTTGCTAATAGTAGTCTATTAGACTTTGAAGATAATACTAGCCAAACAGTTAGAGTCAAAGCCACAGATGCAGGTAACTTAAGTTTTGAAAAAACATTCACCATTGCCATCAAGAATGTCAATGAAGCACCAACAGCAATTCAGTTAAGCTATAACAGCATTAACGAACATAGCCCAAATGGTACAGTAATTGCAACATTCACCACAATAGACACAGATAGAAATGATAGCCATACTTACACATTACTTAATAACGCTGACGGGCGTTTTGCTATTACAAATAATCGATTAATAGTTGCCAATAGCGCTTTATTAGACTTTGAGCAAAACACTAATCATATCATTACTGTTATCACTCAGGATCTAGGCGGTTTAACTGACGAGGAAAATTTCAACATTAACATCCTTAATGTCAAAGAAATTGACCTAGTACCAACTATTACCAAACTTAATAATATCCCCATAACTAGCGGAACAATATTAAGAGCAACATCAGGGGATCTAATATCATTAGAATGGGACGTAAAGAATGCAGGTGCAGACGATACACCAGGTAGTTGGATTGACCGCATTTACCTATCAGATGCACCCCCAGAAAGATTTACTCCCAATAACAACGATTTTATCAAAGAAGTAACACATACAGCCGGACTAGTAGCAAAAACAAGCTACATTGAAAACTTAAACATTAAATTACCTATAAATATTAACGGTACAAAGTACCTATATGTAATCACCGATGCTAACAACAGTATTAATGAACTTAACAATACAGAAAATGCAGAACAAAACATCGTCTTTCAACAACTAGAAATCGAACTAGCACCCTACGCAGACTTAAGCGTCACCAACATCATCGCACCAGCCTTAACCATCGGCGACCCAGCAAGTGTAACCGTTGGTTGGACAGTAACCAACCTGGGCAATGGTATTGGAAAAACCAGCACATGGGTTGACCGAATTATTGCCTCCCTCGACCGTAGAATTGGTAACTCAGACGACATTATACTAGCTAACTTCACCCACAATGGGTTTTTGAACGTTGGTGAAAATTACACCCGTTCGGAAAAACTACGCCTCTCTCCCGGTTTCCAAGGACGGTATAATCTATTTGTGCAAACAGATGCCACTTCTCAAGTATTTGAGAACAGCTTAGAGACAAATAATACCAACACTGCAAATAATAACTTTGATGTCGTCCGCACACCCTACGCAGACTTGCTCCTTTCAGAAGTCCAAGCTAAAGCAACTGCTAGTAGCGGTCAGCTTTTGCAAGTATCGTGGAAAGTTGCCAACTCAGGTATTGGAATAACCAACACCAGTTCTTGGACAGACCGTGTTTCATTATCCAGCGACCCCGAAGGCAAAAATATTATTGCAGATTTAGGTACCTTTGAACACGTAGGCGCATTAGCCGTGGGTGGAACTTACAACCCCTCTGTAGATGTTACCCTGCCCAACGGACTTTCAGGTAATTACTACCTAGTTGTAACTACAGGTGGGCCATTTGAGTTTATTTACACTGATAACAACAGCCGCACCTCGAACGCAGTTCAAGTAAATTTCACTCCTCCTCCCGACCTAGTAGTAAGCAAGGTAACATCTCCCACAGCAGCCCAGTCTGGTAACAAAATTGACGTATCTTGGACAGTAGACAACTCCGGCATAGGTGATGCAGTTGGTTCTTGGACAGACCAAATATTCCTCAAACAGGTGGGTGATGGAGAACAATTAATCTCCTTGGGCAGCTTTACCTATAGTAACGGTTTACAAGCAGGTAAAAACTACACCCGCTCTGAACAGTTTGTCCTCCCATCGACCGTGCAAGGTCTGTATGAAGTTGTAGTCAAGACTAACACCACCAACTCTCTGTACGAGAACGGTGTTACTAATAACAACACCAGCAGTACAAATCCCAATAATCTCTTAGTGAGCTTAACTCCTCGCCCTGACTTGCAAGTCAAAGAAATTATTGCACCCACTACCGTGAATGCAGGTGGTACAATCTCCCTAGAATTCATCGTCACCAATGAAGGTACAATTAGCACAAATACGCCCAATTGGCAAGACCGAGTTTATTTGTCCCTAGATGACAAAATTAGTTACGACGACTTATCCTTGGGCAGTTTTAGCAACGGTGCGGCCTTAGCATCTCTTGAAAGTTACCGCACCCAGGCTAATACCCTGATAATTCCCAAATACTTCCGGGGCGAAGCCTACCTGATTGTCCAAGCAGATGCGAATGGACTTTTAGACGAATATCCGCGAGAATCTAACAATACAAAAGCAGTCAAATTAAATATAAATTCACTCCCACCGGCTGACCTAGTTACAAGTAATGTGATTGCTCCCACACTCGCATTTGAAGGTTCTAAAATTAAGGTGCGGTACACCGTCACAAATCTGGGAATTGGCGAAACCGACCGGGATAGCTGGACAGACACCATTTGGTTAACCCGCGACAAAAACCGACCATCCCCAGCCAATAGAGAAGGAGGTGCAGAAGATATTCTGTTGACCAGTGTCGGACACAACGGTTTCTTGAAAGTTGATGAGAAATATGAAGCAGAAATTGATGTTACCATACCAAGTCAAGTCACCGGCGAGTGGTATATTACGGCTTGGTCGGATGCATATAACATCGTTTTAGAAGACACCCTTGATATTAATACGAATCCAGACGACCCCACAGAACTGGATAATAACAACTACAAAGCAAGACCAATTACCATCCTGCTGACACCGCCACCAGATTTGGTAGTAACTTCAGTCACACCCACAACTCAAGCAGTCGGCGGACAACCATTTAGCGTTGATTGGACAGTAACTAACCTTGGTGCTAATGGCGTAGCAGCAAGTAATTGGGTTGACAACGTTTACCTATCTGATAGTCCCACACTCAACGCACCGGGAGCCAAACAATGGTTCTTGGGTAGTGTCGGGCATGACGGCAACTTGGGAGTCAATTCTAGCTACACTGGAAAATTGGATACTGTGCTGTCTCCAGGTGCTAGCGGTAGCTACATTATTGTTCAGACTAACTCTAACGGTGGCGTTTGGGAAGGGCCTTATACCAACAACAACCTGCTGAATGCCAACACTCTTGTCACCAGCAGTGCAGCCGACTTAATTGTGACAAATGTAAAAACTCTGCCGCAAAACTTCTCTGGAGAACGTACCACCGTTGAGTGGACAGTGAAGAACATCGGCAGCGATCTGTGGAGTGGAACACGCTACTGGTATGATGAAATTTGGGTTTCTCCCGACTCCACCTTTATTCCCGAACGGGCAACTAAAGTCGGATTTGTCCCCTATAGTCCCCAACAGTCATTACTTAGTGGTGATAGTTACACCCAAACCCAAGATATTACCCTGCCTGCGGGAATTGATGGCGAGTACTATATCTATGTTAGTACAGATTACAGCTACGATAGAAATACCGAACGCTTCCGAGGTGGAATTCCCACAAGTGGTGATAACAACTCACTGCGTGGCAGCTTTGAGTATCGCGTATTTGAAGACACCACAAATAATCTAAATAGCGCCCTCCTCCCCGTCACCTACTTTGAAGCAGATTTAGAAGTTACCAATTTAGTAGTCCCTGAAACATCACCCACTTCCGGTCAAACAATAAGAGTCAACTGGACAGTCAGCAACACAGGTTCCCGCGATACCAGAGAAACTTCCTGGTCAGACCGCGTTTACCTATCGCGCGACGAGTCTTTAGACTTCAATGATACGTTCCTTGGAGAGTTTACTCGTCGTGGTAGCTTAAAGCAGGGTCAATCCTACATCGGCAATAGTGAATTTACTCTCCCAGATGGCATTGATGGAAATTTCTATTTACTAGTATTCACGGACTCAAACATTAGTAAAGGGTACAATAGACTCACCTATGAAAGCGTTAGCCAGACATTAGCTCGCGTACCTGAGTTTCAGGATGAAGGTAACAATATTACTGCCACACCAATGAAAGTTACCTTGCAACCACCAGCAGATTTACTTGTTTCTTCAGTTATTATCCCAGAACGTGCCACTACTGGACAAAGTTTTAATCTGAAGTACACCGTAAAAAATGAAGGGACTGGTGATACACCCACTAGACAAAATCGCTGGAATGATTTAATTTACTTATCAAGAGATGAATTTTTAGATGGAAAGAGCGATCGCTATCTGGGATATGTAGAACATACTGGCTCCTTAAGTGCTGGCGGCAACTATACAGTTAACAAAACTTTACAACTGCCCACTGATTTTGTCGGTTCTTACTACGTCTTTGTAATTACAGATGCGCCCCAGTCTAGCCCTCGTGGTATGGTATTTGAAGGTAATAATGAGGGTAATAACGCCAAAGCCAGTACTCAACCCTTGGTGCTAGAACTACCACCGCCAGCCGATTTACAAGTAGACGAAATTACGATTCCGAGTTCGGCTAAATCGGGTGAACAGGTACAAATTAGTTGGAAAGTCACCAACTACGGCGACAATCCGGCTAGCGGAGAGTGGAGTGATGCAGTTTACTTATCCACAGATGCAGTTTGGGATATCAATGACCCTTTGATTGGGCGAGTAACCCATAGTGGTAACTTAGCAAAAAATGCTGACTACACCTCAACCCTGACAGCAAATCTACCACCAGCAATTCCCGGTCAATATCGTATCATTGTTAGATCCGATATCTTCAATCAAGTTTACGAAGCTGAGAACGAAGCAAACAACCGCACAACTTCTGCTGACCCCCTGAATGTTACCGTTGAACAGTTACAGTTAGGTGTAGCGAAAGAAACAACCCTCAGTACGGGACAGGAGAGGCTATTTGAAATTCACCTCCAAGCTGGTCAAACCCTGCGCGTCAACGCCAACTCGGCTGCAACCCTTGCTGCCAACGAAGTGTTCATCCGCTTCGGGCATTCCCCCACAACTATTGTATATGATGCTGCGTACACAGGAGTACTAGGGCCAAATCAATCAGTCATAATTCCCACCACTAAAACTGGAACTTACTACGTTTTGGTGCGGGGTTATGCTCAACCCAACAATAACACGCCCTTGTCTCTGTTAGCAGATGTCCTACCCTTTGAAATTACTGATGTCGTTACCGACCGAGGTGGAGATAGCCGCTACGTAACCACCAATATTATAGGCGCACAGTTCCAACCAGGGGCAATTGTGAAACTGGTACGTCCTGGCATTGCTGAATACAACCCAGTCAGATACCAAGTGATTGACAGTACGAAAATTACTGCCATCTTCGACCTCACCGACGCACCCCACGGTCTTTACGATGTTAAAGTCATCAACCCAGATAGTCGAGTGGCAATTGTTCCCTACCGCTACTTAGTTGAACGGGCAATTGAACAAGATGTTACCATCGGTTTGGGTGGGCCAAGCATCCTCGCACCTGGAGACACAGCAACTTACGGGGTATCAGTCCAAAGTTTGACCAATATCGACACCCCCTATGTACATTTTTCGTTTGGCACCCCCCAACTCGGAACAAACGCAGAAGTCTTTAATCTTCCCTATACAGAGTTTAGCTCAAATTTGCGCGGCAATCCAGAAGGCGTTTTGCAAGATGTCCCTTGGGCCAGCTTAACTTCCGATGTCAACACCAATGGCGAAATCTTAGCACCAGGATATGTCCTCGACCTGCCCAACGCCGGATTTGTTGGTCGGACATTTAACGTGAGAACTTATCCAGGACTCCAAGACGAACTTATTCTAGACCCCAAAGGCTTAGACGATGTTCTAGATGAGGATATTGCTTTCCGTTTCCATATTTTAGCGACAGCAACAGCGATGACTCGTGCAGAATTTGTCCAACAACAAACTGCTTCAGCACTGCGGCTGCGAAATGCTATCCTATTAGATCCAACAGCTTCGGTTTCACTAACGGTGCTGGCGGCAAATGTTAACACTTGGACAAACGCATATTTAGCAGCTTTAGAACAAGCTGGATTATTGCGTCCCGAAAACCAAGCACCGCCAATTCGAGAAAATCCCCAAGTAATTAGCTTGATGGCGACACTCGCCACTGGTTTATTGCTGGGTCCTGCGGGTCATCAAATTATCTCTAGTAACAATTTAGTCAACTTCTTTGAACAAGTCCGCAAATGGTATGGTAATAATCCCAGTTTAAGAGGACAAGAATCGGCTGTTGACCTCAAACAATACGATTTAGGTCTATCGCAAAAAACCCACGCCCAATCTTTCAACGTCTACGTTCCTTTTGGGGATGCAAGGGTTGAATTACCCCAAGGTGTTGCTGTCCCACCTCCCAGCTTTGGTAGCTTCTTCAACAGTGCTGGAACTGTAAGCAATCTTGCTACCCTAACTGGCCCCTTGGGCTATGGGATGGAAAATATCATCCCTGCGGGTACAGCACTCCCCTACACAATTCGCTTTGAAAACGCCGCTGCTGCTGATAGCAATGTGGGGGAAGTGCGGATTGTTACCAAACTTGATGATGACCTCAACCCCCGTAGCTTCCAATTAGGTTCTCTGCGCCTGGGCGATATTCAGATTCATATTCCTACAGGACGTGGCACTTTTTCTGGAGATTTTGATTTTACCAGCAGCAAAGGCTTTATTTTACGGGTAAGCGCTGGTTTAGATGTAGTTTCTAACACTGCTACTTGGTTAATCCAAGCAATTGACCCCAATACTGGGGAAGTGGTGCAAAACCGGGATATTGGGTTATTGCCACCCAATAAAGCCAACGGTGTTGGCAGTGCTTTTGTCAGCTATACCATTCTACCTAAAATTGGCAGTGCCACTGGAACCGAAATTACTAGCGCTGCCAGAGTAATTTACAATACTGCTGCCCCCCTAGACACGGCAGAAGTCACCAACATTATTGATGGTACTGCCCCAACAACTATACTCAATGCTACACCATTAGTTGCAGGTGGTTCTGATTATTTGGTGAAGTGGACAGCAACTGATGATGCAGCTGGTTCTGGAATTAAGCACGTAACTGTTTATGTCGCTGAAGATGGCAACGATTTCAAAATTTGGCAGCAGCGAACCACCGAAACCAGTGGTGTTTATGTTGGTCGTAGCGGACACACTTATGAATTCTTGGCACTGGCTACCGACAATGCTGGTAATAAAGAACAGCCATCATTAGGAATTAGCGCCCCCAACGATGGTTCTGCGGTTAACTTGGGGACTCTACCCACGGTTGAGAAAACGACTCAACCGGAATTGGGTACGCCTCCTCTACCCCAACCGCAACCATCAACAAATCAACTATTTTTAGAAGCAAAACAAGGCATTCCATCTGCCACACCCACAACTCACCCATCTGAATTTAGTAGTGTTTTACGTCCCTTCATTGCTTCTTCCTTTGCTACAGGTATTCCCAATAGTCATGCCAATATAGCACCGTTAGCGATCGCTGTTCTTAAAGATGGTTCAGTACTGGCTAGTGGTGGTGCCAATCGGGGTTCTCTATACAACTTCTCCCCAACAGGTGGTGCAGCCAGTTCCCCGCTTACCACTTTGCAGTATCCCATTTTTGACCTAGCGACTGATAGCAATGGTAGCCTCTGGGCAACTACGGGTGGCGGCCCCTTATTACAACTTGATTCTCAAACGGGTAATATTGTCAAGCAGTACGGAGATAGTATTACCCAAGCTTTAGCAATTCAAGCAGGTACGGGATTAATCTACGTTTCTTCCGGCAAGGGAATTGAAATCTTCAATCCCATCAGCGAAACTTTTACTCATTACAGCGATTTGCGTGTAGATAGTTTAGCATTTAACGCTGACGGTAAACTCTGGGCAACAACTTGGCCACAACGCGGCGATATTGTCCGCTTTAACGATTTAGGTCAGCCAGAAAAGATACTTGAATTTGATTCTCCTGTAGATTCTATCGCTTTTGGTAAAGCTGGTAGTCGCTTGGCAGGATTGTTGTTTGTTTCCAACAACAATGGTACCTTAATCATGGTTGATTTAGCAACCTTGCAACACGTGAAAGTAGCGTCTGGTGGTAGCCGGGGTGAAAATATCACAACTACAGATGATGGTCGCGTTTTACTTTCCCAGTCCCATCAAATAGATATATTCAACCCGGTGATTGCACCCAAGGTGGCAGCGACTAATCCGGCACCGAATGCGATTGTAGCTCTACCCCAAGGTACAATTAGTGTCACCTTTGACCAAGATATGTTTGCAGGGTCAGCCAATGACACTACCTCTGTCCTCAACCCAGCCAATTTTGAAGTTGTTAGCGCCAGTGGTACAATTACTCCACAGTCAGTCCGTTACGATGCCAAAACTCGGACTGTACTGCTTGATTTCAACACCCTGACTCCCGACCATTATGAATTGCGGGTTTCTCCAAATCTGAAGAGTACTGCTGGGGCAGAACTAACTGATGGGTATAAAGAGCAGTTTACCGCAATTTCAGATTTCTCAGCCCTGGTAGACTTGAAGTTTACCAATCCCCGTTCCGATAGGCAGCATCAAACGATTTCCTATGATGTTATTCTCACCAGTAAGGCAAGTTCTGATTTACTGCTACCAGTAATGCTGTTGCTTGACCCAGCACAGTCTTTTACAGGTGTGCCAACTGGTGCAACCCGCAATGCATCCGGTGCATATATGGTGGATTTGCAGGATAATTTACCTCAAGGTGTCCTGAAAGCTGGTCAATCTACTACTGCACATACGATTACAGTTTACAACCCTTCGGCACTGCGGGTTGAGTTTACCCCAGGTATATATGCACTTCCTTACCCCAATCAAGCACCGATTATTACTTCTGCCCCAGTATTGACAGCTTATTCTGGTCAATCATATAATTACCAAGTGGCTGCTAATGATCCAGATGGTGCTGTACTGGGATATCTGTTGTATGATGCACCAATAGGGATGAGTGTTGACCAAAATACTGGTTTAATTACTTGGTCGCCAACACAGCAAAGTCTGGTAAGTACTGATGTCACATTACAAGTATACGACCTGCGCGGCGCTCACACCACACAATCCTTTACCTTAAATGTGGTCGGCGGGAATCATAAACCAGTATTTAATACTCCCGTTGTTAGTGGTGGAATTATCGTTTCATCTGCTAACGGTACAGTTTCAGGTGGTTCATCTGCTAACGGAACAGTTTCTGGTGGTTCATCTGCTAATGGCACAGTTTCTGGTGGTTCATCTGCTAACGGCACAGTTTCTGGTAATTCATCCGCAAACGGTACTCCCATTACCATCAAAGGTGCAGAAGGAAAATCGCTACAAATTAAGCTTTCTGCAACAGACACTGACCGCAATCAGTTAAGATATTGGGCAGATAATTTACCCAATGGTGCGATTTTCGACTCAGCTACAGGAATACTTACTTGGACTCTCGGTTATGAAGCGGCTGGCACTTACGAAAACGTGCAGTTTACTGTCAGCGATGGTATAGAAAGAGTAACGCAAACTGCAACCATCCTGATTGCACCCACCAATCAAGCACCCACTCTCATCCGTCCCGCTAACACAATCGTGCGCGAAGGTGAAAAAATCCGCATCCAACTCCAAGCAACCGACGCAGACATAACATCTCCTAGTTCTTCCTCCCCTCCCTCACTCTCCCCCTCCCTCACTCCCTCACTCCTCTACTCCAGCCCCCTCCTCCCCGGTGGTTCCACCCTCGATTCGCGCACGGGATTGTTTGAATGGACACCAGCCTACTTCCAAGCAGGAGAGTTTGAAATTCCCTTCAATGTCAGTGATGGCGAATCAATTACTACACAAACTACCAAAATTACAGTCCTCAACGCCAACGCCGCACCTGTATTTGATAATTTAGGTACTTGGCAAATTCAAGAAGGACAATCAGTTCGCTTCCGTGCTTTTGCTTTAGACCCAGATAATCCAGGCTTTGTACCTCAAGACCGTAATGCTGATGGTCAACTTACCATCAATGAAGGTAGTGACCCATCTGTTACTTATACGGTCTCTGGTTTACCCACTGGTGCTACTTTTGACCCAATCACAGCAATGTTTGCTTGGACACCAGGATATGCCAACGCTGGGACATACAATGTCACCTTTACTGCCACCGATGACGGTAATGGTACGGGAGCAACTAAGGAAACCTCCCTAATAGTACCAATCACTGTCTTCAATACCAACCGTGCGCCGGCGATTGCAGAATTTACAAATGTTACCCTCAACCGGGGTGAAACACGGGAGTTGGTACTAAGGGTGAGTGATGCTGATCATGACCCATTGGTGTTGCAACTCAAAGCCGAATCTACAGGATATAATATCCCTGATTTTGTCAAATTTACTGATAATGGCGATGGTACAGCTACATTGCGCCTAACTCCTGGAGTTAGTGATGGTGGCAATTATTCCTTTACTCTGGTCGCAAGGGATAACGGAAATGGCGGTGGTGTCTTAGCTGTGCAACAAGATGAATATACCTTTGTTGTTTCAGTGAATGCACCCAATGATGCACCGAAATTGCCCTTCATTGGAAACAAAGTTGCAGTTGTTGGTGAGACTCTGAAATTTCTTGTTAAAGCGTCAGACCGCAATCAAGATAATTTAAACTTTAATCTGAGTAGTCTGCCTCCTAGTGCCACCCTTACACCCACTGCAATTTATGGGGAAGCATTATTCAGTTGGACACCAACACTTGCTGATACTGGCACATATCCTGTCACCATTGGGGTTCAAGATAGCGGTAATGGTAATTCAACAGAGGTTCTTACCAGTCAGCAAGTTTTTAATTTAGTTGTTCGCACTGCTAACACTGCACCGATACTAAGAGCGATCGCTAATCAAACTATAGCAGAAGGACAAACGCTGAATCTAGTATTATCAGGCAGTGATGCTGATGGCGATACCCTTACTTATTCTGCATCTAATCTGCCCCCAGGCGCGGTACTTGATGTCGCACAAGGAATACTCACTTGGACACCCAATTTAGGACAGGCAGGAACTTATAATAACATTACCCTGACTGCAAGTGATGGTAATAAGAGCAGTTCTCAAAGCTTTGCAATTCTGGTAAATAATACAAATATTGCTCCTGTACTAGCACCGTTGCCTATTCAAACTGGACTTGAAAACAACCTTGTCCAGTTTACCTTGGCGGCGGGAGATATTGATAACGATTCATTAATTTACTCGGCTGTTTCACCTTTGCCAAGGAGTGCTACCTTTGACCCACGCACAGGTCAGTTTACTTGGAAGCCCAATTATGAACAAGCGGGTGAATATATATTAAGATTTGCGGCAACTGATGCTCAAGGTGCTAGCGATGTCCGCGATGTTACTCTCCGGGTTGCTAACGTCAACCGCAGTCCGGTAATATCTGTATCACCCCATGCTGTGGCGTTGGGTGAAACACTGCAATTTACAGTTGCTGGGACTGACCCAGATAATGGTACAAATCTTACCTATAGTGCCGTTGATTTACCTCTGGGTGCATTACTTGATGCGGTGACGGGACGGTTTACTTGGACACCCAATCCCGGACAAGTGGGTGATTATGGTGTAACTTATGCGGTTAGTGATGGGGAGAAGACAGTAACGCAGACTTCCCTTGTGCGGGTGGCTGTTGCAGCGAGTGTACCAATAGTTAGCTTTGATTTAACACCAAGTTTCCCGGCTGTTCCCGGACAAAAGGTGATAGTGCAAACTCTCGCTTCTAGTTTCGCTGCAATTACCAATTTAACTGCCACCGTAGATGGTAGACCTGTAACTATTGATAGTCAAGGCTCTATTGAGATTACCCCAACTACTCCTGGTCGCTTGGTTGTCGATGTTACCGCAACTGATGCAGACGGTCGCGTTGGTCATAATAGTACTGTGGTTAAGGTGCGCGACCAGCAAGATTTGGCTGCACCAGTAGTTGCATTTGCACCTGGGTTGGATGGTGCTAAATTGACTGGTGTTACTAATATTATTGGCAGTGTTAGCGATCGCAATCTTGATAGCTGGGTACTAGAAATCGCTGATTTTGGTGAAGATGTATACAAAACACTGGCTAGTGGTAATGGTACGGTAAGCGAGGGGGCGATCACTCAATTTGACCCAGGTAAACTAGAAAATGGTTTCTACCAGTTGCGATTACGGGCGACTGATATTAGCGATCGCTCTTCCGAGACTCAAGCACTAGTCGAGGTTAATACTACCACTAAACCAAGCGCATATACCAGAACTGAAACTGATTTATCTATAACTTTTTCTTCTCCCTACACCCCACACCCCACACCCTACACCCTCAACCTCATACGCACCTACAGTTCTCTCAACGCTGATGAAGTTGGCAGTTTTGGTAACGGTTGGCAGTTGGCTTCTAAAGAAACCAACATTCAAACTAATGTACCGTTGACAGGACGAGAATCATTAGGTGTTTATGAGCCATTCCGTGTTGGCACAAGGCTTTACTTAACTACTCCTACTGGTGAAAGGGTTGGGTTTACGTTTGCACCGCAGAAACACACTATTCCTGGTCTTACTTATTACACGCCTAGTTGGGTGGCAGATTCCGGGGTGAATTATACCCTTTCTTCAGCTTCGGCGAAACTGACTTTGGCTGGTAATCGGTTCTATGACTTGAAGACGGGTCATGCTTATAATCCTGGTAGTGGGGAATTTGATGGTGCTGATTACACGCTCTCTTCGGCAAATGGTACTGTTTATCACTTGAGTGCTGCTGGTGGTGTTACTGAGCAGGTTGGGGTTAATGGGACACGGTTAATCTACAGCGATAGTGGTATTACCAGTGACACTGGGGAAACGGTGCGTTTTGTCAAGGATGCCGCCGGAAGGTTAACCCAGATTACTGCACCAGATGGTAGTTTGGTGGTTTATAGCTATGATGCTCTAGGTAATTTGGTATCAGCCCGGAATCTTGCTTCTGGTCAATCCAGTCGTTACGGCTACTCCCTCACTCCCTCACTCCCTCACTCCCTCACTCCTCTCCTCACTTTAGTAACGGGAACACCTCTTACAGGAGGGGAAGCAATTACCTACTCGGCGACACCGCAAGTATCACCTGTGTTGGCTGATTTGGGTAGTGCGGCGCAATTTCAAAGTAAGACGATTAATGGTAGTGTGGGCGATCGCTATACTTTTAGTCTCAGAGATTCCGAATTACGATCTACTGCTACTGGTACTGTGCTGCTGGGTGTTGAGTTACAAGGTAATATGACGTTACCTACACTCCTTGGTTTGACTCCTGTTGCCACACACCTTGATGCTAGCGGTAGTTACGCACTATTTGGAGTTAATCGTGCTGGCTTAAATTTAATCTCACTCTCTAATACTTCCCCCACTCACTCCCTCTCTCTCTTCATAGCTGGTGATGTTAACCACGATGGGTTGGTTGATGGCGTTGATAGTCAATTACTGGGGCTGGCGATCGCTTCTGGGGTTTACAATACTACTTATGACTTCAATAGAGATGGTGTCATCAATGCTACTGATGTGCAGATTCTCGGCAGTAATTATGGGTTTACCGCCAATCGTGCGCCTGTTGTCACTTCTACTTCTGTGCTGACACATACTGATTTATCAACTAGTGTTGCACTGGATAAATTAGCTACTGACGCGGAAGGGGATGCAATTTTCTACCGGATTATTAATCCGGTGAATGGGGCGGTAACGTTTACGCCTGATGGTCATTCTGCTTTCTTTACACCGACTGCTGGTTATTCGGGAACGGCGAGTTTTGATGTTGTTGCGGATGATGGGTTTAGTAGTTCTACACCAGCTAAGGTGACGGTGAATGTCAGTAATGCGGCGTTGGTTAATCTTGATTTTGCACGGCGTGGTTTGCGGTTGGATGTGGGTGGAAGTACTGAGTTGATGGTGGTTGGGGATTTTGCTGACCAACAAGATGTGATTCTACCTTATTCATACTTGCAGTTGGCGTCGGATAATTCTACCGTGGCGGCGGTGTCTGCGGGTAAGGTGACGGGGTTCAGTGATGGGGTGTCGGTGCTGAGTGCGTCGCGTAATGGCATTACTGCTGTGACTGCACTGCGGGTAGGTGAACTGGGTGCGCCTAAAAATCAAACTGAGTTTAATCTGGCACTGGCTGAAACTAACGGACTAAATGTGTACCCTCAAGCTGTGACGCTGGTGGAAGGCGTGAAACGTCAAATTCTTGTTGGTATCAATGAGGTAATTGATTCGCCAGATTTGAGGACAGCAACTTCTGGCACTCGTTATTTTGTCAATAATCCCAATTTATTGCAGGTATCTTCGGATGGTCTAATTACTGCTTTAGATGAAGGAGTAGCGAATGTTACTGTCATTTCTGGTGCAACAGAGTATGTGCTGCCTGTGCGAGTGGAAATTCCACATTTGAATTCAGCAGTGCTGGGTAAAGATGGTGGTGCAGTGCAAGCAATTGATGGGTCAATGGTAATGGTAGCTCCTGGTGCATTAAAGGATAATGCAACTGTTAGCATCAAGCAGTTAAGTAAAAATGAACTGGCGCTACCAATTCCAGAAGATAAATTCTCCTTTGCAGGGGCGTTTAAGTTGGATGTGGGAAATAATTCACTTGACTTGCCTGTACAATTGGCAATTCCAGCACCAGTAGGTTTGGCTGTTGGAACTGAAGTATTCTTCATGCGCCAAGGGGAATTACCAGATGAAACTGGAATCAATCAGCCAATCTGGTTTATGGAAGAATCTGGAGTAGTAGGTGCTGATGGTATGATTCGTACCCAATCACCGCCGTGGAATGGTGCCTATCAGTCGGGTACTTATAGCATCGCTATTCCTAAGTTTGAGTATTCTACAGTACGACTTCAATTAGGAATTGGACTAACGATTATTGGTGGTGCTTTAATTGTGGCTGGAGTAGCTTCAGGATTCGCAGCAGCAAGAAGTCCAATATTTTCTAAAAATTCTTACCTTGGGCCTACAAGTCTTACCAGTCTAGGTATAATTGGTTTTGTGGCGGGAGTAACTTTATTAGAAACAACAGACCAACCTCAAGTAACAGTAGTAACAATTCCTTCCGTAGGATTACCTTATAAAACTTTAACAGGAGTCCAACTTAATCTCAACCAAATTACATCAAAAGTAACTCCTAGTGCCATAATTCAAGTTCCGCCGCCTTCAGTAGTGACAGATATCACACCAGTAGTTGAAAACATCGCATTGGACTTTGATGAGCAAGGGGCATTCTTGCATATAACGGGTCATAACTTTGGAAACAAACCCGAAAACCTGACAGTTGATTTGAAATTTGGTCTTCAAACTTTTGAGCAAGACAACATCACTATATTAGACCCGGAAGCTGAAGGAAAAGAAGAATTAAAATTCCGTCTTCCTGATTTTGTACCCTACAACAATGACGTGAGCTTCACAATTGTGCGGCAGATACCCTCGCAAATAAGAACACCAGTAGAGGAAGAAAGTGAGCGAGTTAAAGTTCCTGTTCCCCTTTGTATTGAAACCGCTGTTACAGTCAATGCATTAAGCGATACTGTGAAATTAATTAATGCTCTAAATCCCAAAGAAATAGTTACACAAGCAGGTGTTGAGAATCTTTTATTAGCAAGTATTCCTATCGGCACTCCTGATCAGCGAGATATGCCAAGATATGTCGCTACTACCAATGATGCCTCTCTTGCTTATGTACCTCTAATGGGATCTGGTGAAATTGCAGTCATAGATGTAGTTGGGATGCGGTCGTTGGATGTAGATCCTTTAAAAGAAGGTATTAACTCTATTCATCTACAAAATGCTGCTGGGGCTGCACCCGCTGATATTATTATCCACCCAAGTAATAAGTTTGCTTATGTAGCTGACCGTAACAAAGGGCAAATTTTTGTTCTAGATATTGACTCTTTGTCACCAAATTATAACAAGCACATTAGTACCATTCCTGTTAAGGATGCACTTAACGGCATACGCCAGATGGCAATGAATAGCGATGGTACTCTCTTGTTTGTAACTAGTGCTAATAGTTCTAAACCCGGTAAAGGTGCAATTTCAGTTATCAGTGTTGACTTCAATGACAAACCCAGCAATGGAGTGCAAGTAAATTCTAATAAATGGCATCAGCAAATTGGTGTAATTGAAACAGATGCAGGAGTGGAAGGCATTTCTGGTACTCCTGACGCTGATCAAATGATTTTCACCAATCGGTTGAAAGATGCTGAAGGATATGGGGTTTTGACAATTACCAAAGATGACCCCAACCAATTTACAGCTACTACAAAGTATGCTCCCTTAAATCTAGGTAGTATTTATGATTATTTTGATGTCAACGAAGCAGTAGCTGTGACGATGATCCGCGATCCTGGCAACAGTGAGGAGTATGCTTTTGTTGCAGGTCGTAATGGCCGTTTATTTGGCAGTGGAATTGAGAGTATTGATGGGCTAAAAGCTGGTAGTAATATTGGTATTATCAAAGACCCATTAGGCGATAACCCTCAATTAATTGCCGCTACTCGACCGATTCCAATGGGGCTTACGCAAGACTTAGCGATTACTAGTGATAACCGATACCTATACGCAACTAACCCAGGTGTTAATGGTACCTTCGTTTATGATGTCCAGGAAATTATTAAAACCATCAAGGAAAAATCGTCTCAGCAGTTAAGTGATAAGCCACTTGAAGAACTGAACTCAGCCGTTGGTATTGCTGCTAATTTTGGCTCAGGTAGCGGCGCTAGCGCTCTTGGTATTGGTGCTTCCTTTGGGTTAGGAATCGCCTCAACAAGACCTTTGCTGAACTTAATTCAACCTATCCAGGTTATTAACGAAGAGACACTTACACCTACATTCCAATGGAATTTTGCAGGGATAACAGACGATGTATTAAATATATGTTACAACCCGACAAAAGAAGAAGAAGTTAAAGAAGTTAATCTCTATGTGAGTGTATTTCCTACAGGTCAAGGATTGTTGCCGAAGGACAGGTGGACAGAGTTAAAGGATATACCAAAAGCAGCCAATGATCCCAAACTCATAAATGACTACAACCCTAACCGAATCCTGACTGCCAAGTGGACTAAGAGTGTTGTAGCATCTTCAAGTGAAGAAGGAGTTTGGACTTGGAACGGTGGAAGTAAAATTGGCAGCAACGATGAATTTATTCTTCCAGATAATCTGATTTTGACATCTGGACAAAATTACTACTGGGCTGTCGAAGCGGTTACTGATAAAGGAAAAAAATACGTTGTTGAAAATGGTAAATTTGAAACTCCATTACCAGCTGCAAATAATGATGGCATATTTAGCAGCGTGACTATTTTAACTCGTGGAATAGAACCTGTTTCGCAGTATAAGGTTGATGACCAATTGGCAGCAATGGCTAAACACATTGCTGGCGATGAAGGTGCAGTCTTGGAATATAACAAGGAAGCTGGTACTTGGAAGCCAATTGCAGGTAGTAAATCACCCCAGCTAGGCAAGTCTTTAGTAATAGTGGCTGACTGGATACACGCAGTTGCTGACCAAAGCAAATTGTATAATGCTGGTTTTGCTGAGGCTGCGGCAGATACATTCTTTGCTTCACTGGTGCAGTTAGATCAGCAATATCATAATTCAGTAGGAGATGAAAAATACGGAGCTATTTTAGAGTCACCTCTACACTTTGTTGGCTTTGGACAAGGTGCGGTAGTCAATAGTGAGATTATCCAACGCTTAGGGACTTTCTTCCCAAATGCAGGCGGTCTGAGCAAGGAAAATCGCGATCTGCAAATGACAACGGTAGATGCTTACGACTTTGATAGCAATTACCCAGATGGGACTTTCAAAAATATCCTTGACCCCTATGTAAAGGTGTGGGAAAACGTCACTTATGCTGATAATTACTACCAGCAAAATGGTCAAAAAGATTCGCTTAATGGACGTTCGCTTGACGGGGCTGATTGGAATGTAGATTTGGGGAATATGGCTGGGTTTGATCAAGACTTAAGTAAAGGAGGTTCTCATAGAAATGCTTTAACATGGTATGCCGGAACTGCTAATCTCAATGAAACTAAACTTCCATCAAAGACGGGAGATGATGTCTACCGTCGCCTTGGGGATTTGTTGGCAGCTTCAGGAGAGCAGAAACTAGCTTGGTACACCCCTGACCACACTGATGCTAACTTTGAGACTGGAGAGCAAAAAGCTCCTTGGGAAGGTATTGGTACTGGTTGGTTTTACTCTACTCTCGGCGGTGGTGATGAATTACGCCCTTATAATATCGGTGGTAATAAGCAATCTATAGAAAGCATTACCGATTTCAATGGCTACTTGAAAGATAAGCGTAGCTTGGTAAGCGAAGACAACACTTACGATGCTAGGATGCGAGGGGATTTTGCTGTTCCTACGCTGTTTAATGGCAATTTTGATGCAGTAGCTTTTAATGCTGGGGAGCAACAAAGTGTTGCTGGTTGGTCTTTATATAATGGGGCTAATGATGCTTCCCAAGCTAATCTGAAGCTTTGGTCTCAAATTGTTAATTTATCTAATCCAGCTAATTATCCAGATAACTATACTTTGGAGTTGAAATCTGGACAAAGTATTACACATAACCGCTTTGTAGTTCCTGATTGGGGTGTGTTGCGGTTTGATTTGCATGTGCCAGTGCCCGAATCTGCTACAGATCCTCAAAATAGTGTTGTCAGAGTTTTTCTTGATGACTATGAACTACAAAGTTCTGCTTTTCAAGGATTACTTAGAAAAGACCAGAAAAGAAATAATAATGACGTAGATTATACTGACGACGGATATCCTGCTGTTGATTTACGGCAATATAAAGGCGATCTAGGTGCTAGAAACGGAGAGGGACAATCTAACAGAATTAGTTTTGCAAAAGAAGGATTTCAGACTTTTCAGGTTGATATTCCTAATGAATTTCGTGGCAAGGTGGCAACACTCAAGTTTGAGGTCAGCGGAGGAAAAACAATTTACCTAGATAATGTTTTCTTCAAGAGTCAACACCTTTTATTTGGCAATCCAGCTTTAAATGGAGAAGAAGCAAGAAAAGACATAGACACTCCTAAATTTACTACCAGCTACAACCCCTATATCCCCACAGATCCTCCTAGTAGCTTCTCTAATAGCTATCTGATTGAAAGACCTCAGTATTCTCTGTCATACAATAATGATTTAAAGACTCCAAATTGGGTTAGTTATCAATTAAATAAATCTTGGCTTGGTGCTGAGAATGGAAGTGATTTTGGGTCAGATCCTCGCTTGCCTTTTGCTACTCAAATTCAAAAAAATGATGTTCCTGACAGTAGCAGTTATCAAAGAGGTCATATGACTACTGCTTCCCATCGTAGTCGCAATGAGCAGGATTATGTAGCAACTTACTTGATGAGTGATATTATTCCTCAGCCCCTTAGGAAGCCTAATGATCGATGGACGGCTTTGGAAAAAGATTTAACCGATTTAGTTAACATTTACAATAAAGAATTCTACATCATTGCAGGAAGAGATGGAGCAACTACTAAAACTATAAGTTCAAAAGTAAGTGTTCCCGAAAGCCTTTGGAAAGTAGTGCTAGTAATGGATAAACCTGGACAGGGTATTTCAGATGTGACTAAAGATACCCTTGCCTTTGGAATTAGACTACCAAATACTCTGGCTACTTATAATGGACCAGAATTTAATGCCGACGGTTCAAAGTCTAAATATTATGATAATAATGGTAATCCTTTACAAGTTGGTCAAGATCCAGATAATGATTGGAAAACAAATTTTTCACTCATCAGTAATCAAAATGAGTATGGGCTATTTAATGTTAAAGAGCTTGAGAGTATAACTGGATATAATTTCTTATCCAATATCCCCACAGAAATTCAGGAAACAATTGAGAATCGAGATGTTAATGATATTTTGACAAAACTAAATGTCATTAAACCTGCGTCACTCATAGCTGCAACTGAAGATGAACTAAAACTCTCCGAAAAAGGGACCGCTTTTGATAGTGCCATCGGGCATAGTAGTATCGTAAACAAAATTCCCATAACTCCAAATAATGTTTGGAGCGATGTAAGCATCTCTGAAGTTAGTTTTAATCAGAATAGCGAACTCGAAACCACTGATGTTGGCTCCACAGAAGAGAGCACTAGTAGCATTCATCTGAGCCAAGTTGGTTCCTCTCAAATCGGCTTCAGTCAAGTCACACCAACGCAAGTTGGCGGAATACAAATTCGCATCCCTGACAATAGCGCGTTTCAACCAAGCGCTTTCCAAGGAAACACCAAACAAATCGGCTCCAGTCAAATCAGCTCGACACAGATCGGCTTGTCTCAAATAGGCTCCGCGCAAGTTGATATCTCTCAAAATAGCGCCTTCGAGGTCAATCGAACTGTCGAGGGGAACACCCTCGGATTGGATCAACTCAATCCCTCGAAAATCGCGCTCTCCATCAGCATACCGAGCCAACAACTCCTCAGCAGTTATTTCCCAAGCCATGAATTAACCTCCAATTTCTTTTCCAATCTTAAATATAGTGTTGATAATATTTGGGGAGATTTACTCAACTCAGAAACGCCCACTTTCAACATCAACCTTCAAATCACCGACCTCCCCACTGGACAACTAGCCGAAGCCCAAATCACCCAATTCGACTCCTTCGGTCGCCCCAACGGTGGCACAATCCTCATCGACCACGACGCTAACGGAATCGACTGGTTCATCGATCCCACCCCCCTTGATCACAGCGAATTCGCCCAAACCCTCACCGACACAGCATACCGCGCCACCACAGGCGACGCATCCGGCAAATACGACCTCCTCACCACCATCCTCCATGAAACCGGACACTTATTAGGTATAATCAACGGCAACCCCGGATTCGACAGCAACGTAAAAACACTTAACGGCAAAAAAGTCTTCCTTGGCAAAGACTTCACAGCCAACCTGTCCCCCGATGAGAGCCATCTCGACGCAGCAGTACACCCCTACGATTTAATGAACAACACCTTAGCACCGGGTGTACGTAAACTGCCATCCCTACTTAACCAACAAATAATTAACGCTATCCGTGGTATAAACACCTCAGTACCGCAACGCCCAACCAACCCATCACCCCAACCATTCTTCCTCCCCGTTACCCCAACAAACTACCAGCCCACATATACTCAACCCATTACCCCAATTACCAGAACAAGCCCAGCACCCCTAACAGCAATACTCCTAGCAGACATCACCAACGGCAACTTCACCGAAACCGACACCACCAAACCCGAATACGGCTGGACAACGCGCGGTGCAGCCACCATCCTCAATTCTGCCGCAGTCCTCACAGAAGACTCCCCCTTTAACAGCAACTTCACCCAAACTTTTATCATCCCCTCACACGCCAAATACCTGCAATTCACCCTGAAAAACACCACCTTGGGAGCAAACACTCCCACAGCCCCAGGTGATGCATTTGAGGTAGCATTACTCAACCCCAACACCAAACAATCCTTAATCAACACAGTCACCGGACTCACCCAAACCGACTCCCTACTCAACATCCAAAACGACGGTACATACTACACCAGCAACAAAGTCACCTTAGTCAACACCACCCCCAACAGCACCCTCACCCTCAACCAACCCCTCACCTTCAAAGTAGACCTCACAGGTATTCAAGCAGGAACCACCGCCACCCTCTACTTCGACCTCCTTGGCTTCGGTGCAAAAGATGCCAAAGTCGTCCTCGACAACGTAATCCTCCTAGACAACGACTTCATCGCCCCAGTCGCCAACAACGATCGCGCCACCACCAACCAAACCCAACCAGTTACAATCAACATTCTCCGTAATGATACGGACGCAGACAGCAGCATCAACCCCACAACCTTAACCATCCAAACCAATCCTAGCAACGGTGCGATCGCCATCAAAGGAGATGGTACAGTTACGTATACCCCCAACCCCACCTTTGTCGGCACAGACACCTTCACCTACACCATCACCGACACAGACGGTTTAACATCCAACACCGCCACCGTCAACATCACAGTCAACAATATTGCCCCAGTCATTACGGTAATTACAGGCGACACAACCACCACCGAAGGCACAACAGCCAACTTTAGCGCCACAGCAGTTGACCCAGGTGATCAACTTACCTACCTCTGGAACTTCGGCGACAATTCACAATTAGTAGAAGGTCAAAACGCTACCCACACCTACGCCGACAACGGTACGTACATCGCTACCCTCACCGTGATGGATAGCCTTCGTGTCTCCAGTTTCCAAACCCTGAGCATCACAGTCAACAATGTAGCTCCCACAGTCCGTGCTGGTACGGACTTCACTGCCAATGAAGGTCAAACAGTCACCTTCAACGGTACTTACACAGACCCAGGTATTCTTGACACCCACACTTACACTTGGGACTTCGGTGACGGAAATACCATAAACGGTACACTCACCCCCACCCACATTTACGCCAACAATGGTACTTATACCGCTAAACTTACCATTACCGATTTTGATGGTAGTGTAAGTAACGATACATTAACTGTCACAGTGAACAATGTCGCTCCTGTAATTAATACTATCAACAGCGATATTACAATTAATGAAGGCGCGATCGCTAACTTTAATGCCATCGCAACCGACCAAGGTTTCGATAATCTAACCTACAACTGGGACTTTGGCGATGGAACTGGGCCACTAGTTGGTCAATCTGTCAGCCACATCTTTGCGGATAACGATGATTACACAGTCAGCCTGACAGTACGCGACTCTGATGGTGCAGTCACAATTCAAACCCTTAATGTTAAAGTTAATAACGTTGCTCCCACAGTGAGCGCAGGTACAGACTCCATCGCCAACGAAGGACAAACCATCACCTTCAATGGTAGCTTTACTGACCCTGGCATCTTAGATACCCATACAATCGAGTGGAACTTCGGCGACGGTAACACCGCCACAGGTATTGTCAACCCGACTCATACTTATACCCAAAACGGTACTTACAGTGTCACTTTGACAGTACGCGATAATGCAGGCGCATCAACAATCGACACTCTCACAGTCACCGTCAACAACGTCGCCCCCATAATTACCCAACTCACAGGCACAACAGAAGTAGCAGAAGGCACACCAGCCTACTTCACCGCCGCAGCTACCGATGCAGGAAAGGATACTCTCACCTACACCTGGGACTTTGGCGATGGTTCTAGCCCCGTACAAGGATTTGATGTCAGCCACATCTTCAAAGATAATGGAAATTATACCGTCACCTTGACTGTCGGCGACACTGATGGAGCTACCACTACCCAAACACTAATTACAAAAGTCAATAACGTCGCCGCGACAGTTGATGCGGGTGTAGACCAAATCATGTACACCAATGAACCCGTTATCTTCGATGGTAAATTCACCGACCCAGGTATTCTAGATACTCACAATATTACTTGGGATTTCGGTGATGGTGCATCAATTGCAGGGGTTCTCAACCCATCTCATACATACGCGCAGGATGGTCAATACATCGTTAGCCTGAAGATTCAAGACTCTGACGGCGCAATCTCCAATGATACATTGACCTTGAGCGTGAAGAAACCGCCCACAATGTCAGTTAGCGATATATCCATCGTTGAAGGGGATAACGGTAACAAGTATGCAGTCTTTACTGCCAGTCTAAACCAAGCTAGTCTGCGTATTGTTACCGCTAACTACTCTACTACAGATGGTACAGCCACCTCCAGTAGCGACTACACCACTACTAACGGTACAATTACCTTTGAAACAGGCGAAATCAGCAAGACTATTACCGTTCAAGTTCTCGGCGATACAAAAGATGAATTTGATGAAACCTTCTTCCTCAATTTCACCTCGGTAATTAACGCTACAATTGTTAATAACAAAGTCTCTGCTACAATCTTGGACGATGACGCTTCTCCAAGTATCACCATAGGTGACAGAACCATCACCGAAACAGACAACGGTACAACAAGCATCACCTACACTGTTAACCTTTCTGCACCTAGCGGTAAACCCATCTCCGTCAAATACTCTACAGCAGATGGGACAGCGATCGCTCTTGATGACTACACTGCTACCAACGGTATAATTAACTTTGAAAAAGGTGAAACAACTAAAACCATTACGGTACAAGTGCTAGGGGACACAATTGATGAATTTGATGAAAGCTTCTTCGTCAATTTGAGCGATGCGACTAATGCTACAATTGTTAATCAAATAGCTCTGGGTACAATTGTTGACAACGATGCACCACCGAGTATAACCATTGGCGACACAACCATCACCGAAGGACATAACGGTACGCAAATACTTAACTTTACCGTGAGCCTGAATACTGCTTCCCAAAAAGCAATCAGTGTCAAATATGACACAGCAAACGGTACAGCAATAGCTGGAAGCGACTATACAGCAACAAGCGGTATTCTTACCTTCACCCCTGGAGAAACTACCAAAACAGTATCAGTACAAGTTATAGGCGATCGCTTAGACGAACTTCACGAGAATTTCTTTGTGAACCTTTCTCAAGCCATCAATGCCAATATCGCCGATGCTCAAGCAATAGGCACAATTATGGATGATGATTCTTCACCCACACTGACTGTTGCTACTGTACCTGGCCAATTATGGCCACCTAATCACAAAATGGTGCAAGTCAAAGTCCAAGTCAATGTGAGCGATGACTTTGATGCTAACCCCACTGTCAAATTAGTATCGATAACCAGTAACGAACCCGACAATGGTTTGGGTGATGGCGATACTGCTGGTGATATTGAAATTCGCTCAGATGGACAGATTTTCCTACGGGCAGAACGTTCGGGCAATGGCAATGGTCGTATTTATACCCTGACTTATAGTGCTACTGATAGTGCTGGTAATGTCACGGTAGCAACTACAAAAGTAAGTGTACCCAAAAATCAAGGGAAATAGCTTAGAGATCGGATCTGCTCTCACTCTTGAACTGCGTGTATTGCTTCCATTCCAGAAGCGCTATATACTAATTACTCAGATAAATATTAACTTGGGGCAGTTGGTGCTGTTTCAACAGAGTTGTCAGTGCCACCTGCCTTCAACAAACCAGTTGAAATGCAGCAACTTGTTTATAGCTTCAGTATTTTTACTTATTTTAAGTAAAAATACTTTTTGAGTTGTTCTTCAGTACGCAGTAAGCTAGCTAAAGATGGGTCTTGCTGAAGTGTGGGTGTTTGAATGGCTATAGAACGGGAATCAGTAAATTTTAAACTTCCCAAGCCTTTAGTTGAATTACTCAGAGCCGAAGCAAAAAAACGCAAGATATCAGCAACGGAGTTGGTAACGCAGGGTCTGCATCATATACTAGGAGAGACGGAAGTTGTTGAAAACGGTATAGAAGATGTTCTACATCAGATCATTAACCGACTCTCGGCACTGGAAGCAAATCAAGTAAACAATACTTCGAGTATAGAAAGCAGTATAGAGAACCGCTTACAGCAAATAGAAACTGTTTTGGGGCATCTCACCCAGAGTATAGAACAAAGTATAGAATCAACATCCACGCAACAACAAGCACAACAGCTAAGTAACTTGGAAGAAAAGTTAGAAACCGTCGCCAAGAACCTTGCCCAACTTAACAATGCACTAGGGCAGCTTCGACACCAGGGAAATACAGGCAGAAGGCAATTTTCATCATCTCATCAGTTTCATGGTAGATCAGTAGAAATTCAGTCTTTGACTGGGGAAAATCTAGCTCGAAGATTGGGTGTTGATGAATTAAGCCTTTCCAGAGAGAGAGAAAGCAAAAGTCCATCCGAGTTTGAGTCATGGAGCCGCCATAGAGACCCCGCTTCTCGTGGTTGGCGTTTTGGTGACGATGGATTATACTACCCGATCAAGTGAAGCCCACCGTAGGCGATCGCAAGAACTTACACTAACAATGTGTATATATATAGATGTCATGGAAATTGTTGATTAACTTTTTATGTCCCTTCAAGTCTACGGCATTCCCAACTGCGGCACTTGTAAAAAAGCTTTTAACTGGCTGCAAAACCACAGCATTGACTATGAATTCATCAACACCAAGGAAACTCCGCCCACCCGTGACCAGATCCAAAACTGGGTGAAATCTTTAGGTTCTGCTCCCATGCGGAATACCTCTGGCCAATCCTACCGAGATGAAGGGGTGAAGAAAAGAAGATTTGGAGTGACGAACAGTCGATCGAGGCATTCGCTAAAGATGCAATGCTCCTCAAACGTCCGCTTTTCGTCAAGGATGGAACATCTGTGCTAGTAGGCTTCAAAGATGAAAAAGTCATTCTAGAAAAATTAGGACTTTAATCTCCAAACCCCCACCCCCAAGTCATCCCCCCTAGATCGACATAACCTTTATTTGTCGAAATCAAACTGATCAAATGGAGTGAGAATCGACAGCGATGATCACACATCAGGCAAGACAAATTAATAATCAACTCTGTAAGTTTCGTAGTTTGAAACTTACAGAGTTAATGAGCTTCGTAACTCATCTTCTGTAGTACCTTGAAGCTCCGAAGCTTTACTCAGCAGTAAATCTATTGCAACACGGATCAAAGTATTGTCTGTAAGTCTCTCACCACCTTTAACTTGTTTTGTTCTGTTTAATTTCCGGGTGAGATCGGTAAGTGCGTCAATCTGATCCTGTCTCAATCGTGCTTCCTTGCGCTCCAATTTTAAGTACTTAGGAAGTTCGGTACTCTGTAAGTCTGTATCTTGCAAATCTTGTAACTTTGTAGTTTTGTTGACTTCTTCACCCTCCCGCTCAATAGCAATTTGCGTAGAAGAAACAGACTCTGAATATTTATTAGTCTGTAAGTCTGTAACATTGTAAGCCTGTTGTTCTGTAACTTTGTCTTCTACTTCACTCGGAGTTTCTAGTAAACTTTCAGAGTTTGTAGCTTCCAAAGTCTGTAAGTCTGTAACATTGTCAGCCTGTTGTTCTGTTTTGCTTAAAGGTTCGGATTCAGATAACGTTACAGAGTTTGTAGCTTCCAAAGTCTGTAAGTCTGCAACTTGAACTTCTGCTTCACTGGGATTTTCTGATAAACCTACAGACTTTGGAACTTCCCAAGTCTGTAAGTTTGGTTCTCTGATTTTTTGCGTTTCTTCGTGGACAAGATCAGATAAACGACGACGTGCTTTAGCCATGAGTATTTACCTCTCTCAAAAGCTCATCAGCAATACGCCGATAATCCCCTTCAGCTTCACGAGCTATTTTTCCGCGAACTTGAGTAATTGGTATGCCATCAAGAGCCGCTTGTTCATGAACAGCATAAGCCCTGACAAAACCGTTAAATGCAGGAATACCTCCTTGCATGAGTGCTTGTTGAGCATCAAGTGCCTTACCCAAACTACGAGGATCAACACGAGTTAATAAAACTCGAAACTTAACATTTGCTGGCATGATTGTAGCCTGTACAGTTTCAATCAGTGCCTGAAGATCCATTGGAGCTGGGGGAGATGGCAGCAAAACAAAATCAGCCGCATCGATAGTAATTTTCAGTGCCTCAAAGTGGAGTGCCGGAGGAGTGTCCACAATAATAAAATCAAACCCTTTTACTTTTTTAAGTTTTAACAACTCATTCGTATCTGTTTCCTTAGATAATTCAAAATCTCGCTCATTGCGCTCTGCCCACCAAGTAGCAGAACCTTGAGGATCTGCATCCACCAACAATACTTTTGATTTCTCAGCAAGGATGGCTGCTAAATTGACGCTAGTTGTCGTCTTAGCTGACCCCCCCTTTCCGTTCACAACAGCAATAATATGCACATCCTAACTCCGTAGCTTTGTAACTTTGTTTGTTCGTAACTCTGTAAGTTTTTAAGTGAAAATCTACGAACTTACAGAGTTGGACGCGAGGCTATGATTTTCTTGACCAAGAACTTCAGCAGTTAATGAGAGAATCTGAAGTTGGTAAGCAATTTGTCGATAAGCTAATCAAAGTTTGGCTAAAAGATGGAAAGGAAACTTGGTTGCTGATTCATCTGGAAATTCAAAGTCAAGTAGATACCAACTTCACTAAACGGATGTTTTCGTACCATTACAGAATTTTTGACCGTTATAACCAGGAAGTTGTTAGCTTGGCAATTCTGGGGGATAATCAAGCCAATTGGCGACCGCAAGAATATAGTTATGGACGTTGGGGATGTCGTTTGAGTCTTCAGTTTCCCATTGTCAAGCTACTGGACTATGAATCTCGTTGGTCAGAATTAGAACAAAGTGATAGTCCTTTTGCTGTACTGGTGATGGCGCACCTGCGGACACAAGCGACAACTCAAGATTTAACTCTTCGTTTGCAGTGGAAGTTGAGCCTGATTAAACGAATGTATGAGGTAGGCTATAGTAGGGACAAAATCCTTCAACTATTCCGGTTGCTAGATCGATTAATGACTCTACCACCGGAGTTAGACTTAAATTTTAAAGCCGAATTGGATCGTTTTGAGGCTGAACAACAAATGACATACATGACAAGCATAGAACGCATAGGCAGAGCGCAGACTCTACAGGAGTCTATAGCTGAAGTTCTAGAAGCTCGATTTAATAACGTTCCCCCTGAATTGATTGAGCAACTGAAAAAAATTTATGAGCTTGACAGGCTCAAGCAGTTGTTGAGACAGGCTAGTATTACAGGCTCAATTTCTGAGTTTGGGCAACAATTAATACCAATTTAATATGAAGCTGCATAGAAAAGAGCTTCTAAAATAAAGTTATGAGAGGAGATAGACATTACCTGCTCAAATGTTGTAGAGTTAAATTTTTGATATTTTCGATAGTCAAACTCATAATTCGGGGCGATTCTAGCTTTTTATAGCCGTAACGTTGTATTTGCTCGAAGCTATAGACTTCTGAATATCCGTTGTCCCAATCTATTTTGGCTTTATTACCCTTAACGTCGGCGATCGTCCCAGAACACCCACCGCTTTTTAGGCGATCTCCTCTACTCCAAGAGATTTCGAGTGTAGTTTCACTCTCGACTTCCAATTCCACATAACCATAAGCAGCGAGTTTTTGAGCAATAACTTCAGGTGAATCAACAGGCGGGGCAGGAGTAACACTTTCTAAATCAAGACATAGCTGCACTGCAACCGGAGGCTTTTGTTTACCGTTGTTGATGTAATCGAAATACTGTTTATCTAACTTTTGTTGCTGTTGAAAAGCCCAGCGTTGAGCATTATCTTTGAACCATTTGGCAATAACATCAAGAATGGGAGTTTTGTTTTCTCTAACAGGATTGATTTCATTGGGTGCAAAAAGTTCAGGCTGTAATGTCATACCTGAAGGTAACAGATTAAATGCTTCATGCAATAGCTGTTCTAGTTTGTGTGCAATATAACCAGTATATTTGCAGACTATAATATAGGCAGTATGTAGATAATTAGCTACAGTTTTTATTACTGCAATAGCTTTTTCATTATCTAAATTTATCCGGACTAAATGATTGATTGAGCTAGCAGCATTTTTGACAAGACTGTAAACCATTGTCGCTTCAGCTTGTACAAATAAATATTTGTTATCTTTTTCCAGTCTTGCTAGTTCTTGAAGTGTGGATTTTAAATTTTGAGCTAGGCTTTCAATTGCAGAAAAGTTATTTTGGCGGAATTTGATAAAACCTGTCATATTTCATGCCTCATTTCATGAAGTTAATTGAGCATTGTTAGTGATTAAATATAGTAATAGCCACAGAGAAAAATATGTATGAATATGAGTTTTTATCTAAAACTAATTAATGCTGAATATCTGCCGTAAGTTTCCAATGTGCCGTAACTATGCCGTAGGCTAAGATGCTTTTAGCATGAGGCTTGCCGTGATTTTAGCGTGTGCCGTACAAGAACAATAAACCACTTGGGTGCAGTCTCTAAAATTTATGGCACTACGGCAGATAGTTTACCAATCAGGTAAGAAATAAGTATTGTTTTCACCAGTGTTGAGCTTCTCGGTTTGAATTAATTCCTTTAAACCAGCAATTAATTCTTGTTCTGAGTAACTGGTGAGTCTGTCAGCTTTCTTTAAATCACGTAATGTCTTTGGGACTTTATTTTTTACATTTTTGAAGTATTCTAAAACCTTGTTGGCTACTTCACTTAATTGCTGTTGGTGTTTTGATTGTTGACTGCTCTCACTCAAATCAAATTCCAAGTCGAAAACTCTATCCAGATAAGTTTTTTCATCAGCAATAAAATTAGACTGTTTCGATAATTTAGGCATCAGTGCCACAACAAAACCACCCAGAGAAGCAATCAATATGGGACGTAAATTTTTATAGGATATGGGTTTGATCTGAAGGTATCTAGATTTAATCTCTTCCCTTTCTTGCTTGCCAGGGATAATGTCACCTCTATTTAAAATCAACTCCAGCACCCCATAAGATTCTTGTTCTCTACCATTTTTGATGTACCTGTTACCTAACAACAGTAAATTTAGGCAGAGACGAGTTTGAGAATCCATTTTTTCAATACCCAATGCAGCCAAATTAAAAGACTGAAGAGAAGCAAAAAATTTGGTGTTAAATTCTCTGCCAATCAGTAAGACATCTAGTAATTTACCTCCATAGTTCCAGTCGGAGTAAGCTTTACTGAGTTGGTCAGCGATAACTAACCAATCATCCAAAATCAGAATTAGCGGTGGTAATGATTCCCGCTTATGTTCAGGTAACTGCTTACGTTGTTTGTAGGAGTCGTAAAAGCGCTCAATTGTGCGTTTAGCTGATTCTGGTTGCTCCTGATCAAAGACAATTACTCGACCTTTGTCCCGTAAACCGCAAAAGCTATCATTTTTCGCACTGATTACCCAAATATCAGCACTGTTGTCATCATCCAGAATCCTTTGAATCAGGTAATCAAGGGTAACGGATTTCCCTGAGCCTGGGGCAGCAACTAAGGCAGTAGAACCATCAGAACGGGCTATGGTTTGCAATGTTGTTAGTGCTTCAGTCTCTGATGGGTGAAGATAATCGCCTGTTGACACTGGTTGAGGTGCAAATGTTGACTGTTGTACTTGTTCTTGCACAGTTCCGGGTGTGCCATGTGGTAATTGTCCGGCTGGCTGTTGCTGTGGCTCAAATTTCTCAAAGCTCTGCCCCCCATCTAACAAGTGACCAAATTCGTAATAATCATCAGCCGACATAGCCATGAGTAGGGCTGTCTGCTGTTGTGGGGTAATGCTGGCTATAAACTGCTGTCTGGCTTCTGCAATTTTGATGCCACGCAAGTATTTCAGCAGTTCGTTACCAGACAGGTTTAACAGTTGCTCACCAAGTTTTACACTTTTTGATGCTCTAATACCTTCAAACTGTTTGGTAGCTCGGTAATGAGGTCTGATATGTGCTAGATAATCCTGTGCCTTACTGGTTGCCCATAACCCTATCCCCCCGAACGCGATCGCTGCAATACCCAAATGAATCTTAAATGGGTTGTCGGCTGGGAGTTCGCGGAACACGTACAAGCTTTCATGCTGGAGGAATGCCCAAGGATTAAAGTTTGGGTTGCTGGTGCGGTACTGATTAGCCTTCAAATATGGTTCTGGGATTTGCGATCGCTGTTCGTACCTACAATACTTTTTACCCAGCAATAGTTCTTCTGGATTGCCCTCACCAGCGAGTATGGGCGCATCGTGGATTCTGGCTGATTTTGGGTAGAAACAGATGTCTTTTTTAGCAATACCGTCGCCGATATGGGCAGCAATGGCACAAACTAAAGCACTTGCCACAGACAGTTTGACAGCCAAGCCTAAACGCGGTGGCAGGCTGTAGGAGCGCTCCCACAGTTCTGTTAGTTTAACATCTTTCATTATCTCTTTTTACGGAAAAATAAGTACAATGTAATAGCTGCACATACGGAAAAGCCCAGCAAGAAGCCAAAATGATTTTGACTGGGTTGCTGAATACCTTCAAACTCTCTCACCTGCTGAGTAAATACTTGGAAACTGCCACGGGCTACAAAGTCCATCTGTTGGGCATCCCCGGTTAGCTTCCAAGAACTAGCAGCCAGCATCGCGGTGCGAGTCACACCAATAGCCAACTTTTGGCGGTTGGTAATTTTGGGAATCAGACCATTTTCAAAGCGCAAGTAGCAGAGGGTAGCAGCTACTGAAGCACCCACTGGTAAGCCAGCAATAACGGCGGGGAACAGTCCCACACTGCCAGCCAGATACAGAGATTGCGTTGACGTGAGTTGAAAACCTGCTAAAACTGCACCTTGGGCAATACCACGAAATAAAGTGATAGAACTGTCAATTTCTGCGATCGCCTGTTGGACTTGTTCACTGTCGTATTCATCGCCAGCTACGGAGGTAGGCGAATCGTCAACAATCTCAGCATCAAAATAAATAGGCGTTTTCTGATTTTTGGTTAGCATTGGCCAAACCTTGTAAAGAGTTATTCCCAGGGGTGAATTCGGTTAAGATATCTCTTCGCCCTTGGCAGCAGAGGAGCGGAGGAGCAGGGGGGCGGAGGAGCGGAGGAGTCCAGGCAAGGAAGGGAGCGGAGGAGCAATCTTATAATGAGTCCGCCCCTCTGCCCCCGTGCCCCCGTGCCCCCTTGGGAATTTACTTGTTAGTCAATCAACCGTCTAAAGAAACCTTTCACTCCTCGCATAGCGTTAGAACCATGTCTGTGGATGTCTTTTAGTGTTTCTTTGGCTCGGTCTGCGGGTGAAAGTCCTTGCTGTTTGTCCTTTACCTGCTGCCACACTTGAGATTGTGCCTTGTTTGCATCAATCTCAATGACTCTGAGCGTTGCACGGTGCGATTCACCAAGCAGGTTAAGTGTCCGTCCATGCCGAAACTGTTCTTGGGCTAGCTGGTTATCAGATGCAATAACTTTTTCCTGTAGACCATAGCCCAAACGGGCATCGCTGACTCTGACCTTTGACCAACCATCAGCCATTTTGTTGATGCTAGTAAGAGCGGCGGTGAGAAACTGGGTTTCTTCTGCCATAACAGCTTCAGTTGCCTGCAACCCTTGGTTTAAGTTACCGAATACCGCCTTGGCATTTTGGGCGCGTTGAGTTTGTTTAATTCGGAAATCAGCCACCTCTGCGGCGGCTGTCTGGTTGCCGTCGAGTGCTTGAAATATGGTTTCTTGGCTGATGTTCGTTAGGGACTGTAAAGCAGCGTATGTGACGGGTGCATCCAGCTTGAGTTTTACTGTTTTGCTCATGTTTGCTCCTCTGCCCAAATAATTAAACCTCGTTTATCCAACTCATTCAGACTGACAGTATTGATTTCTTCTACCAACTCATCTGGTAAGATTCGGATCAACAATGTAATCAAAGCTTTCATGCCTCTTCACCCCAATAATTCATTTCACCCAGTCTGGATTGGATGGATTCAGCACGTTCAATCACATCCTCGCCAATGCCCAATTCCTGCATTACCTGAAACGGGTAATCCTCACCTTCTGCCAGTGCAAAAATCAGATTGTCAGGGACTAACCCACCTAAATTAGCTAAAAACTGCCCGTGAGCCAGTGGATGTGGTGTATCATCAATAGTCTGATAGCTGTCATAAGCTCCTGTTGAGTCCCAAGTCTCATTCTGCAAATATGGCAGCGTCTCTTGAATAATCTGCTGATCTTCAGTGGTTCTGCCTAAATCTGGTTTCGAGGGATCATCATTAGCCACAATGGAGGCGGCTGAGTGTGCCAGTTCCGGGGCGCATCCATTCAGGGTTAGCGCGTTCAGGGCTGCAAAGAAGATGTTGTCGCTCATCTTGTAAAATCCTTATATATTGATACCTGATGCTGTTGGCAGGCGATTCGCATTACTGATTGGCGTTAGTGGGTGCGATCGCCTTTAATTTGACATTCCGATTGCAAAGTATTGAAAAACTGATTTACATCACCCAAAGTGACATCACAATCAAATTGCAAAGTTTTGTATTGTGGATGTTGATCAATTTGTGTGAGCAATTGTTGGGCTTGTACAATCAATTGGGGTAATGATTGCCGACTCATATTCACCTCAAAATAAGGACAATTGCTGTGATTGTTGATTGACTACAGAACTGCTTGTAGATAAGCCTTCTACGGCATAACAACGAGTAGTTAAAGCTTTATGATTCAGCTTGATATCCGCCTTCTTCTTCTCTCCAGAAAGAGGACGGAAGATATACTGTGGTGCTTTGACTGTGCCTGTTTTTTCTAGATATCGGTACAAAGTTCTATCTATTTGATAAACGCCCGATTGAGTCAGAAATGTTGAGTCATAGATGCGAGAAAGATTTTGCATTAGTTTTCGCTCCCACCTCTTAACGAACGAACAAGAATGTCACCGTAGTTCACCAACAGGATGGTAAATAATTGTGAATATGTATTAATTCCTGTTTGCTCAATGATTTCCTTGGCTTTAGGTATGTGCTTATCGTCCAAGACTACACGGGTCTGATTCATAACTTAAGACTCCTAACTAATAGCTGACCTTTCAGTTTTTCGGTCGTTTGTTCTTGTGGAGATATTTGTGGAGTTAATGCAAGATTTTCTGTTTCAATTTTTTGAATCTGAGGCAAAACATTCATCGTATTGCCTGCTAGATATTCACTAATCAAGAGATTTGTGGCAGATGTGACGCTAATTCCCCTTGAGATTGCATATTGAGACACCCAGGCTTGATGACGTTCATCTAGTCTGACTTTGGGGTTAATTGTCCCAGTTTGGGGCAGATACGAAAGCTTGAGAGACCATTGATGTTTGATTGCGTCCAATAGCAGATTTACAGTGTCACTCAGTTTGGAATAGTTGAGTGAAAGACGGACTCCTTCAACTTTGCTGGCGACTTGAGCCGCTAAACGTACTTGCATTTTACATAGCCAACAATGCTTGAATGTTTGACAGTTGTGGATTGGCAGGAATGTAAAAGCCTTGCTTGGCACTCAGCTTTTGACGGACTAAATTTGCACATCCACCAATCAGCATCACGTTGGTAACGTCTGCAAGATAGTCATTAGCAGCTGTAGAGATGCTGTCCATCAGGTTGTTGAACCAGTTTTCTAACAACCCTGGAAAGACTGAGCTAAAGTCATATTTGCGTCCGTAGGTGAGAGAGCCATCAGCGATCGCGTCCATCATCTTTGCCACTTTAAAAGCAACGTTATCGCGCTTGGCGTAACTCTGCATCAAATCACTATTGATTATGTCGTTAGCCAGAGAGACACCGCCCACTTTGGGAATTGAACGACGGGTTAGAATTTCCGAGGATGGGGTGATAACAACATAATTTGTTGTGCCGCCACCGATGTCAATAGCGAGTGTGTCGCCATCCATGTCAAGCTTGCCGTTTCTGTAAGCATTAATTACAGCAACATCTGTCTCAAGGAAAAATTCAACGTTTTTGATTCGGTGTCTGTAGTTTGTACCGTTGACGTTAATTTGATGCTCTGCAACTAGAGTCCGTCTGATTGTGTCTTCGTGCCATTGAGAATGTTCTGGGACGAGAAACCGGACAATACCATCAAAATCCTGCCGCAATCCAGCCAAGGTGAACGGTTTAAAGAATTCTGGCAGGTCTTTACCCCTTTCTGCTGCGGTTTGTGAATTTTTCTGCTTAGTAGCGCGGTCTCCGAGGACTAAAACCTTATCATCAAGTTTGACAGAGGGGGAATTATCAGTATCCAAATCTCTAGCACTGGTGTAAGTCACATCTTGGAAGACTGAACGGATGACGCGAGGTTTTTCACCTTTGAGGGCAGTGATGCTGCTGTAGTTTCCGATATCTGCACAGTAAATATTGATCACTTGCAATCTCCTAATAAAGCTAGTAGCAGCCGTTTTTGGCTGTTGCTAACCTTTGCTACTATGTGGTTGCGATACTAAATCTTACTTTCGTGGCTTTGAATCTGTTAAAGTGCTATTCACCTCTACAGAGGTGTATTACCACATGAATACTTATTAAGTCCTAGTTATTGTCGTTCGGTTATAAATTGTTCGTCAAACGTCTATTAACTAAACGATAGCAGCTAGTTGACTAGTAGACAAGTTAAATTATTATTTAACTTACTTATCAATTAGAGCTGTAAAATAATTGTCAGCTTATAGTCTATGCAACTAATCAACTAGTTGATATATTGGTACTTAAGAGAATTAGGTGTATGAAGTTGATTTGTAAACTTAAAAATTTAATGGAAGACAAGCAGATTAGCCAATTAGCACTAGCAGAAGCTACAGGGTTAGCTCCAGGCACAATCGGAAAACTTTATCGTAACCAGGTTAGTAGAATTGATGAAAAAACCTTGACACAATTGTGTCGATACTTTGAGCTAAAAAGTATCGCTGATATTTTTGAAATTCAATGGGAACAAGAAGATTACAAAGTGTAACCGAAACACCAAACCATGATGATGGGCAACCACCAAGTAGAGAAGTGTTTAATTTCCGTGTCTTACCTGTGTTAGACAAGGATTCTAATCGTTGGTTGCTAATTCATTGGTGTGGAGAAGGAATTAACTGGGTTAAAGATGTGGCTTAGTGAGAAGCGATCGCTGACTATTAAGCGGATATACAAGAAATGGGTTGATTGCAGCATGAGTGAGATATCCTTAAAATTACTTAACATTTCAGGAGGGCGATTGAAAAAAGCGACCACTCCAACCAAGGAGCGATCGCTGTTTGTTTGTATGTAATTGTTTAAGCCTACAAGACCAGACAGACAAATCTGTTTTTATACGATCAAGCCGCTTTTCATGCTACTCTAGCGAGAGTAAGTCTGCACGTAAAACTGCAATTAGTCTTTACAAGGGAGGTAGTAACGACAAAAACAGAATATTCAAATAGTCAAAATAGATGTGAGTCGTTGTAGAACGGTTTCGGTGCCATAAAGACTGTGGTAGGTCAAAACACCAAATTGTTCCAGACAAACGAGGACTCACCACTCGTAACCTAGCTGTTATGTTACCTGTATCTGTCTGTTGCCAATACTAGCACACAGGCGGGACACTTTATGCTTTTTTTTGGACAAATAGTAAAAAAAGCATCTACCGCTACAATTTATCCCCACTCTGAATTCAAGCGGAGTATTGGCAAAAGCTATTGAGCCAGAAATAATTGAGGGATGATTTGACGGCTAGATGCCTCGCAGAAGAGGATAACGTCGTGAATAATAGATTTTTTCAATCAAAAACTGTACTTTTTTTTCTTGAAGAAATAATACAGAGGGCTGATTTTCGCTTTCTTTACTACCCACAAGCTAGCGCCAAGCATTACGCCAGTCGCTGGTCAAGTTGTGTCAAGTAGGTAAAAAAAAGAAATCGGCTAGCTGCCCACACGCCAGACATACGTTTAGCGGTTAACGACTAACCGTCAATAAATTTTAAAGCAATTTCAATGTAGCAATGTCTGGGTCATAAAGGCAAAATTAGTGCAACTTAAATCAGGTGGCATCAACCCTCTAAAACTAACTATGAGAGCTTCAGACTAAGAATTACAGCCATTTTCACAAGAAAATTAATTTTTGAGCAAATTGGAAAATTTTTGTTTGTAGCCGTTGGTGACATTTGATATAAGCACCGCTAATGAATGCCCCGTCAGGAGGGGGTAGGGTGTAAGAAGCAAGAAGGGCTTAGGGTATTGAGTGTTTGGCGTAGGGAAAGATTCTCCACTACACCCCACGCCCAAGACCCCAGACCAAAAAAGATACACCCCAAACCTAAAAAGTGTGGGTAGCTCCGATGAACCAATCATCATCATCGGAGAGAGAAAAATGGCAAAAGCCAAAGTAAACACAGCAGCACAACCTACCCTAGATCCATTAGACCCACTAGGACAAAGGTTTCTAGAATACTTCCATCACGGCTGGGGATTCATCTATGCCCCCACCCCAAAAAGTGGTGAACGCCCACAGTGGCAAACAGAAACCCGCTACCCCTTACAGCCGCGTAACCTGTGGCAACAATACTTAAACCCCGATGTCTTAATAGGACTGCGGTTTACCAAACAAACCAACTACCTACTAATAGACCTAGACAGAGGTAGTCAGCTACACCCATCAAACAGCCAAATAAAATACCGGCAGCTACTAGCCAGCCTAGAAGAAATCGGCTTATGCAGACCAATACCTATACAATCAAGCGATAGTGGCGGACTGCATATATATTATTTTCTAGAAGAAAAACAACATTCCTACACCCTAGCCTGTGCCATCCAGCAGACCCTAGAAGCAGCAGGCTTCAAAATCAAAGGAGGAGAACTAGAAATATTCCCCAACTGTAAAGTGTACAGCAAAGGCAGCCCCAGTAACTTTAACGCCCATCGCTTACCCTTACAGACAGGCTCCTATGTACTCGATGATTGCCTAGAACCGTGGTCAGACGACATCGAAGACTTCCTCAACGCCGCCGACTGGTCAGCAAAAGGGCAAGACTACGAAGCATTAGCCCAAGCACTAGTCCGAGCCAACAGCAAAAAAGTTATAAAATTCCCCTACCGTCAGCGCAGTGCAGCCGAGCAATGGAAGCAAGACCTAGAACAACGCATCTCTGAAGGATGGACAAAATACGGACAGACCAACGAACTGCTCAAAGACATAGCGTGTTACGGCATAGTCTTTCGCCAATTAAGCGGACAGACACTAGTAGATTATATAGTGATCACAGCCTGCCAGTCTCCTGGGTACGTAAACTGGTGTCGCCACCAACACGAAATCGAACAACGAGCCAAAGAATGGGCAAGGTGCTGTGAAGGATTTTACACCCCGTACCCAGGCACACCGCAACGGGTAAACAGTTATAAAGAACAATTTGGCAGAGTAGATGAAAATAAAATCATCAACCTACACCCTAACGAACAACGTCAGCAAGAGACAATAGAGCGCATACGCTCGATTGTCGCACAGTTAGAACAAACTCGAACATTTCCTCTAAGGACAAGCGATCGCGCTCTAGCAATAATCGCAGCTTCCATTGCCCAGTATGGCAAAGGAGTAAGTCAGACAACCCTGCACAAACCAATATATCTACCCCTATGGCATCCCGACCACCAAGAAAAAAACGCATCAAAACAGCCTGTAAATGAGCTTATAGACAGCAACACAGCGATTTTATCCCCTGAAAAATACCCCCAAATACCAGACCCGTGGTTAGAAGAATTGCAGTCTGAAACCCAGACAAAACAAGGAATACAGTCACAAACAGCAGAAATTTACACACCCCCCCCACATATGAAGGTTTTGTACTTGAGTTCAGCTTCTTGCGTTGCCACCAGCAACGCAAGAAGCTGAACTTAATCAAATTCTTGAATCTTCTCCCAGTTCTAATTCTTCAGAAATTTCAAATTTTAGCAATCATAAGCAAAACCTATACCAGCCTTTCCGAAGCGAATCGTTTGATGACAATAAGCAAAACTTATCAAATGAGTCAACAATTACTGGCTTAGGTATTTCAGACGTAGCAACCACTGCTCATAGTGATGTTGATAGCACCTTATCGAACACTTTACAGGGTGAATATACCTCAGAACCCGAACCCTCTGTACCAGTTTCTATACCAACTACTACATACCCGAATGTAGTTGGTGTAGATTCACTACCCATTCCTGTAGAAGCAGATGATCCTCCTGAACAGCAAACCTTTAGCCCAGAAGATTACCGTCAGGCAATCAGACTGAGATTTCAGGCAACTGCTCAAGCACGTCATTGGCTGAAATTATACTGCACTATAGAAAACTTATCCTTCCTGCCCCAGGAGCGAATCAAACTAGAAAAGGTGGCCACACGTCTGCTAATGCTAGAATCGCCATCGCTGATTTTACAACAGGAAGCGCAGGAATGGTTGGCAAGTAACCCCTCTGCCCTAGAGATGGCAGAGCGTTTGAAACAAAGCAGACATGACTACAGACTATAGAATTTGCGATCGCGCAGGCTTTTGATTAAAAATGATTGACTTAGCTGCAAAAACTCAATAAAAACCCCACAAGTAAGTGGGGAAATCAGAACCCGGATATTTAGAACAAACGTACTATGCCGGGAGATACAAAGCAAGTTTTTTGCGGTGTTTTTTTTCTCTAAGAGGATGTTTTAAAAGTCCTCTGGTCGGTAGCAAAACGTTTTAGATCCCCCTAAATCCATGCCACTTGCTCATGGGGGTTTCCCCCATGCGCTAAACCCGGATTTCTCACAAACTCTGAAAACACCAGAGTCAAAAGCTGCTAAAATGTATATATAGCAAGCATTTTAGCGTTTGTAAAGCATGACTCAACCAGCAACGCGATCGATACCAAAGGAGTTCAAATTTGAACAGCCAAAATCACCCCCAATCGTAGTAAATTTCACTGAAGGGCAGTTAAGGAGGCAGGAGGAAGAAGGCAGGAGGCAGGAGGAATCCCCATAAATAAATTCAGGGGATTTAGCAAGGATGTCGTATTTCTTGCGCTATGCGTCTCGAAATACATATTTTTTTGTTTTTCATA
>NZ_JAIVFV010000368.1 GCF_020829445.1 Nostoc sp. CHAB 5836 | reverse complement strand
GGATTACTTTTTTTATTGATTAAGGTCTTCTTAATCAGTCTGAGGTAGCTTCTTACTGCTCTCAGTAGAGATTATAGCCATTTATTGGCTATATCTGAATAGATTTTGTTTAAAGTTTTCTAATACTTATTTATTGAGATGATTTTTAATCATCATATGAAGTTAACCGTAAATACCACAAAAATCAAATAAAAAAGAGAGCCACTTAGGCAGCTCTCTAGATCATCAGGGTGCATCTACTTACCACAGCATATCATTTTAGGTACGCGGGTTGTCACCAGGTTTTATATGAAGATTCTGTGAAGAAACACCGGGAAAATACTTAGTTGGGTTGGCAATACTGCGTAGGTTTTTAATATTTGTAGGTTGGGTTGAGCCAATGCGTTACCCAACAAACCCAGCAGAATGTTGGGTTTCGTTCCTCAACCCAACCTACACATTTTTTATTTTTTTGCCAAAACCTACGCAGTATTGGGGGGGGTTGGGGGGATCTCCAAAGACTGAGGTGCTTAAAGAAAGGTTTGAAAACACGCCCTAGGCGTTGAGTTTGTTCTCTATCAATTCGTTAGTCAGCTTAGGATCAGCACGTTTACCTGTCTTTTTCAGAACTTGTCCCACAAAGAAGCCTTTGAGGTTGGTGTTACCGTTGCGATACTTTTCTAGTTCTTTGGGATTGGCGGCTATGACTTCATCCACGATGGGTTCCAGTACACTAGGATCGGTAATTAACTCAAGACCTGCAAAGGCTTTCTCAGGAGAAATACCACTGAGCAAATCTGGCAGCTTTTCTTTAGCTTGAGCATTACTAATTTTGCCAGTTTCAATGCGAGTGATAATATCTGCTAAATTGGTGGGAGTCAGGGCGATTTCAGTAATAGTGAGTTTTTGCTTATTGAGGTGTGCGGCAATATCTTGAGTAATCCAGTTAGCAGCAGCTTTGGCATTTGCTCCAGATGCGATCGCAGTTTCAAAATATTCTGCTACTGGACGATCTTCTGTCAATACTCGCGCATCGTAAGGGGAAAGCCCCAATTCCCTTTCGTAATGATGGCGTTTTTGGGCTGGTAATTCTGGTAGTTCGCTGCGCCATTGTTCTAATTGTTCATTTGACACCTCAATGGGTGCTAAATCTGGTTCAGGGAAGTAGCGGTAATCGCTAGAACCCTCCTTAATCCGCATACTACTTGTGCGTTGAGTGCCTTCTTCCCAGAGACGAGTTTCTTGGATAATGCGATCGCCTGCTTCGATCGCAGCGATTTGGCGCTCAATTTCGTAGTCAATCGCCCGTTGAATGGCGCTAAAGGAGTTCATGTTTTTAATTTCTACCTTAGTGCCAAATTTCTCTCGTCCCACTGGACGTACAGAAATGTTGACATCACAGCGCAGAGATCCTTCTTGCATATTGCCGTCACTCACGCCGAGATACCGAACAATCCGGCGCAATTCTTCGGCATATTCAGCCGCTTCTAATCCAGAACGCAAATCAGGTTCTGAGACAATTTCGACTAACGGGATGCCTGCGCGATTGTAATCTACCAGAGAATAGGAAGAACCAGAAAGGCGATCACTACCTGCGTGTACCAATTTTCCTGCATCTTCTTCCATGTGCAGACGTGTAATACCAATGCGTTTGCGAGTGGGATTCCCGTCAGCATCTACCAACTCAATTTCTAGCCATCCATGTTCTGCGATCGGCAGATCATATTGAGAAATTTGGTAATTTTTCGGTAAATCTGGATAAAAATACTGTTTTCGGTCAAATTTGCTATGTTTAGCGATTTGACAATTTAGTGCCAAACCAGCCTTGACGGCGTATTCTAATACTTTTTGATTGAGTACAGGTAAGACTCCAGGTAAACCCATACAAACCGGGTCAATATTAGTATTGGGGTCAGCACCGAATGCCGTGGAACTATTAGAGAAAATCTTGGTATTGGTACTCAGCTGACAATGGGTTTCTAGACCAATAATCGCTTCATACTCAGTTTTTAGGATCGTAGCAATGGTCATAATATCAATATTTTGGGCATAATCCTTGTAGTGCTACTATTGTAGCGGCGTATTGAGTTGCCCCGAAGACGGTTATTTGGGTGATCAATTGTCTTTTGCGATCGCACTAGTACCGTGCGGCGTAAATACGCCGACCATTTCTCAAGACTGCAAATGATGATTGTTTTAAGGTTCATCATGGTGGGTTTATTTCCGCCATGCTGTACTAGTGAAACAGGGCTATTTGATTCTCACCTAGCCCGCCTCAGAATGAATTCTGAGTCTAATAGCGAAAGTCGTCTTTAGACGACTGAGAAAAGCTTATAGTTCCAAATCTCATAGTCAAATATAGTCAGACGTTTGAAATTTAGGTTTAAGCTACCCCAAATTCAGGATGGACATCCTTGGATATTGGGATTAGTGGCCTTGGATGTACTACCAGACATCCC
>NZ_JAIVFV010000367.1 GCF_020829445.1 Nostoc sp. CHAB 5836 | reverse complement strand
GGATAGCGTAGTTGTGTCATACATCCGAAGCTGTGCGAATCTCGTGTTTAAAAAAGAACAGTGTTCCAGTTCGGTAAGTTCCATGCTCGATTCAAAAAAAAGACAATCCTTAAAATTTGTGGATTTGATTTTCTTGTCACGTAGAGAATCGGTTCCAAATGTCAGTCCGCTTATAACGAGATCGTTGCTTTCGATGCCATTAATAAGTCGAATAATGATATCTCCACAATTCTCGTGCGTGTACGAAGCTTGTGCATCCATTTGGCTAACGGTGGCCAAAAGCTTGATTGTGTCGATGCGCTTTTCGTCTGAACTTCGCGTTACGGCACTCACAAGAGCGTGCTGTGCTTGACGGGGTAATATGCCCCTGCGAAGGACGCCGAAAACGTCCGCTTTGGCGCGGTCATTGAGCGGTCGTAACAAGTTCGCTATTCCTTCGCCAAGGAAGAAGAGGCGGAATTCATCGTGATCAAACTCTAATGAATTAGGTGCATTCGACGAAGGTACTAGCATCGCGTGCCCTCGAATGCGTTCCCGAATTTGCTGCGCTTGGAATGTGTTCTTGCGGCTCGATTCGCTAAAGTAATCAGCTACAAACTCAAGATAATCTCGCTTGAGATAATCGACCCGCGCTTCCCACATCGCCACCGCGATTTGTGAAAGTAGCTCGCAATGCTCATTCACGCTAATCAAAGGAGTGCCAACCTCACGTTCGCCCGATCGATCGATCCATTTTTCGTTGGCCTCTCGTTCGATAAGTCCTCGTACAAATACAGAAAAGAAATCGGCGCCTGATTTACTCAGTTTCTCAAGCAATTCATCCAGAGATGTGCTCTTGATAGCGACGTCGACAAGTCGCTTCACAAGTACTGCTCGCGTTAGCAATGCGTGGCCTTCCGTAAGTCGTTCGCTGACGCGGGTGTAAAGCGCTTCGGAATCGTCAATACGTCTTTTGTCGCAATATGCAATAAACTGCGCTTTGTTCCAACGGTTTAATTCAAGCTTTCCGAAACCGACGGAGAAGTTTCGAATTGTGTCAAATAACCGCTCTTGGATGCGAAGGTTCTCAAACTCGAAATACGCTTTGCGGGCGGCAACCATAACAGCCCCTTGGGAATCTAGTGATCCAACAAGTATCCCCATCGCCGAGAGCGCTTCTCCCGAACTGCTTTCGACAAACATTTCCTCGAATCCATCAAACGCAGGGACAATTACCCCCATCTTTACAAGGGCTAGGAATGAGTTGTAATAAAGAAAAGGGAATCTATAACGGTTTTGAAGGACGCCTACGGTGATATCGTCAAATCTAAGAAAGTGTCGGCCGCCAAGTGGAATAGGCACTACAAGCCATTCAGCTTCTCCGCGAACGAAAAGATCTGCTTGCGTACGAGCCATTTGGTTAATTAGTGATGTCTTTCCCTCGCCAGCATCGCTCGTGATGTAGAGCACGGTTGCTTCAAGTGGGCTGCGATCACTAATTGTTTCTAATGCCGTGACCAATGCATTGTCTGTAGTGATGGCTTTTTCTTGTGGTCCTTTTTCAAGCGTTGGAAGTAAAGTGGCGGCTGGTGGCACGAAATACTCTGTAAGTGGAATACTCTCCTTGAGGCGCGCAGCCAACAGTGGAAGACGCGCTAATCTTGTTAGAATCCATTTGCTCGCTGGTTCTGGCCCGCTTCCCTCATCAACGTAGACATCTCCTGACTTCACCGACAGATTTCCAATTATCAAGTCGCCATTCACTGAAACGACTATTTGCGTTTTGTCGAATAGAAGTTCTGTTCCTGGATCGGAAAAGGTCGTAACGATTGATTTAAAGTCATTGATCTGCATTTTATAAATCTACCTCAAAAAACTTCCCGCCGCCTTGAGGGAATGAAGTTCTTGTACCGTTGCGTTTCGGATGGATTCTTATTGCCGAAGTCCCCTGGAGTAGCACGGTTCGGAGTGGTGGAAGGAAGTCGTCATCTCCGCTAACGAGTACAACTACATCGTATTGAGCATAACCGCCGTGGATTAAGTCGCACGATAGCATCGTGTCCACTGTCTTCTGTTCATGCCGGTAGACTAGGTTGCTGCTGTTTGTGGAACATCCCGGTTTGGCGCATTGCCCAGTCCGTATGAGTGTTTTCATCAGTGGCAATAAACAATCTTTCTCTGTGCATCCTACGTTCTCGGGCGTTTCAACCCGAAGGTTGTTGGGGCGCCCTTTGCGGCGATAAGTGTTGAATAGATGGTGGCTAGGCTCTTGAAGTAAAGCGACCGCTAATTCGGCTTTTGCTGTAACAGTAACGCTCACGGTTTGATTGACTTTAGGTAAGCGGATAACAGCTGGGAAATCTCTTTGAATCTCAATGGTTACGTCCTGTGCCATCCTAGTCATTAGCGTTTCTTCATACCATCCGCCATAGATTCTCACATCACACTGTGCTCGATCGTT
>NZ_JAIVFV010000366.1 GCF_020829445.1 Nostoc sp. CHAB 5836 | reverse complement strand
TTATAAGCAAATACAACGCCAACGCAAGCAAGCAGAAGGACTTTCCTGTTAATTTGGTAAAGAATTTGCTAGTAAATCGTGTTTTGTTCTGTACCACTAATCTATGACCAACTCAACCCCCAAACGCCCATCTGTCTTTATCGAAAAAATGATGCCCGTGCAACTGCTGAATGAGCAAGTTAATTTTGAACATGGGGGAAATCCATTTAAAGGATTACATCGCTGGTATTCGCGTAAGCCATTGTCTTTTAGTCGCGCCAGTGTGTTGGCTTCTTTATTACCAGCAGATATCACAATGCAAGAATTTGAATATTTGCTGGGGTTAGTACCGGGGAAGGAGGTAAAGCTATATAAAACGCCGCCTAATTCTGTGCAAATTAAGAAGGTGCAGGATTATTGTGAGAAGGTTTGGGGAACTCGCACACCGACTGTGTTAGATGCGTTTGCAGGTGGTGGAAGTATCCCTTTTGAGGCGGCGAGATATGGGTTAAATGTGCTGGCTTCTGATTTAAATCCTGTGGCGGTGGTGACGATGAAGGCGGCGATGGAATATCCGCTAAAGTTTGGCCCAGATTTGCAGCAGGATATTGATAAATGGGTGAAGTGGGTAGGGGATGAGGCGGAGAAAAGTTTGGCTGAGTTTTTCCCATGTTTATCTGATGAAAAGACGGTACATTATCTTTGGGCGCATACAGTTGTTTGTCCTAATTGTGAGTCTGTTGTTCCGTTGAGTCCTAATTGGTGGTTATACAGACGCACTGAGAAACAAAATTTGCATAGATGGTGTGCTGTAAAACCTATTCCTAATCCTGAAAATAAGCGAGTTGACTTTGAATTGGTTAAGGGTAGGAAGGGGAAGGGAACAACAATATTAACAAATGAAGGAGAATATGATCCAGAACATAAAAGCACTATTAGTAGAGGTGTAGGCAAATGTCCAAATTGTAATAGCGTAATTGAAGAAGAAACAATAAAAGCTTACGCTCAATCAAATACATTAGGACATCAATTATATGCAGTTGCTTATCGTAAAAACAGTGGTTCTCTAGAATTTAGAATACCTAATCACATAGATTTACAAGGTATTCAAAAGTCAGAATTATTTTTATTTTCTAAAATAAATGAATGGGAATTATCTGGAATCATCCCTACTCAGCAAATACCTGACAATACTCATAGAGGGCCAGATATGTACCTTTATGGGATTCATCAATGGCATCAAATGTTTAATTTACGTCAGGTTTTAACTATTGGAACTTATGTGGAGATTATTAGAAAAGCAAAGTTAAAAATTCAATATGAATATGAGTCAGAAAAATCTAATGCTATTATACTTTATTTAGCTATTATATTAAACCGATGTTTAGATAAAAACTCCCGTTTATCACATCTTGATGCAGTAACAGGTTCAGTAAAACCAGCAATGGGACAGCACTCACTTAACTTATTTTGGAACTACCCAGAAATAAGCTTGTGGGGACTATTGTGGAAATATGAATCTCCTAAAACAATATCAGATTATTGTGAATTATGTAATTTAATAAATAGTAAATCTAGTATTTTCAAGTTAGCAGGAATTGAACAGCATAACCCAAAATATATTCAAATAGACACAGCCTCAGCTGATAGCTTGATTCATATTACTGATAACTCAGTAGATGTCATAGTTACAGATCCACCCTACTATGATTCTATTCGTTATGCTGAAATTTCAGATTTTTTTTACGTTTGGTTAAGAGCAAATTTACTAGATATATTTCCTGACTTATTTTTCAATGAACTAACAGACAAAGATAGAGAAGCGATCGCAAATCCAGGACGCTTCCGTAACATGGGAGTATCACCAGAAGAACTAGCCAACCAAGACTACGAAGCAAAAATGGCAATGGCGTTCGCCGAATACCACCGAGTCCTCCGCAACGACGGCGTAATGACAGTGCAATTTAATCACAAAGACTCCGGCGCGTGGGATGTCTTAGCAAAATCCCTCATCGATGCTGGTTTCGAGATTACCGCATCTTGGGCAGTCAGTACCGAAAATCCGCAAAACTTGCACCAAGCACAGAAAAACGCAGTATCCAGCACCGTGCTTTTAGTATGCCGCAAACGCGACCCCAACGCCGAACAAGCTTGGTGGGATGATGTGCGAATTGACGTGCGAAATATCGTCTTTGAAAAAGCACCAGAACTCGAAAAATGTTTAACTGAAGATTCACGTCCTGCTGCTGATAGAGTAGCAGATCCGCAACGCCGCATTAAACCCCCTGGTATAAACTTGTGCTTAAGTGCTTTCGGTTCTGCTTTGAGTGTGTTTTTGTGGTTGGCTATGGATGAAATCAAAGCGAAAGTATCTTACAAACAGACTGAGATGCCATTTAATGAAGGTGGACAATTGAACTTATTCTGATAATTCCGAACCCAGCCAAACAACAACTAATCGATTAGAGTTTATTTAAGGAAACTAAACCATTGTCTTGAAAATCTATTTCTAGATGATATCCT
>NZ_JAIVFV010000364.1 GCF_020829445.1 Nostoc sp. CHAB 5836 | reverse complement strand
TCGAATTTAAACATATCCACCCGACAACCTAGAATTAAATAGACACGCAAGCTCCCCACCAATACGAATACTTACGGAAAATGACTATTAAATGACTCACCCAAGGTGCCATCGATAAGCTGATCCAGCACAAAAACCCCCTTCACATGCCCACTGACACACCCACACTGCAGCAGTAAACAAAGACTTTCTCAGGCGCACCGAGACGGTCAATTGGTCGAGTATATATTTAACATTGCATCCACCTCAGAAGGAAAAGCCGCACAGCAATCAATACCCATACAACTCCCGAATCTCAAAAAAATACTTTTTCCATTCTCTTGTTCCTTGAGCACTTCGAATGGCAGACTTCCATGCTGCGCAAATGGGCTGATGGGAATCAAGCGACGTAGCGGCATAGATCTCAAGCCGAGCGATCTCCATGACTTCGACAATTTCCCGATGGGGCAGCCTAAGTTCGTGACGCAAAGAGAACCAAGCAGCCTCTGCGGGCGCCAAGAATAGATCAAACCGATTTGCCTTAAGCATCGAAAGTCCAATCCTGTTGTTGGCGACTACTTGTTGAACATTGATCCCAATGGAGGCAGCCCATTGCTGAAGCCCCTCCGCTCGAACGGCGCCTATGCGATATGAACTCAGCGCTCCAATCGACTGTGGAGTAACTGGACGCCCACTTGAGGCGAACGCACAATAACGAACATCGAACAACCGCTCCAGCCACTTCAGAGATTCTTCGCGTGTTGGAATTTTAATTACAGGCATCAATACCGTATTAGAAGCACGCCCACCAATACTAACCAAACGCTCCATAGGCGCAACGCCTACTATTGAAAAGTTAAATGGAAGCCTGGGCTTAATCATTTTCAACAAGGTGGGCAAAACTCCTTCAAGCACTCCATCGCCGCCACGAAAGACGTAAGGACCAACCTCGCCTAACATTACCATTCCGGCATGTTGAGCATCAACGACCCGAGCGCAAACAGGTACGGGGCATAACGGCAGAGCAATAACCTTACCCGTCTTAATTAGTGCCTGCCTGCGTGAAAGTGTATTCATTGCTAGGGACCGGTCATAGAAAGACATTGAACAATTACTGGTCGAAAACAAAAACAGAAGTAGCGACCGACAAACGTCCCGCATTGTCTCTCAGAGACGCTGCTGCCGCTGCTGACTGCTCAACAAGAGCCGCATTCTGTTGAGTAGCTCTGTCGAGATCCACAATCGCCGCATTAACATCTTGAATGCCGAACGACTGAGTTTTGCATGCTTTAGCCAATTCGGCAATTAACACACTTAAGGTACCCACATGAGCAACAATAAGGCTCATCGATGCAGCAGCGTCCTTAACTCGACGCTCCCCATCTGATATTTGCTCTACTGAACTCTGAATTAACACTTTTATTTGCTTCGCAGCCGAGGCGCTTTTATGAGACAAAGTCCGAACTTCAGAAGCGACAACCGCAAAACCACGCCCCAACTCACCCGCACGGGAAGCCTCTACGGCAGCATTTAGTGCAAGAATATTTGTCTGGAACGCCATAGCATCTATAACCGACGTTATTTCTGCTATTTGCTTGGCGCTTGAACTAATACGAGCCATGCTTTCGCATGCGCCGACAACAGCGCTTCCACTATCGCGAGCTATTCGGTCTGCTTCATGCGCCAGCTGAGCGGCGCGCGCCGCACCGTCTGCTGACTGCTTGACAGATGCCGTAATTTCCATTACCGCATTAGCGGTGCGCTGAAGGCTTGCGGCTGCTTGCTCCGTACGCCAACTCAAATCTTGATTCCCTACGGCTATCTCGTTCACCGCCGTGTCTACCGAGCCCACGCCATCGCGAACTACGGATATCAATCCTCGAAGCCTACGACACATCTGATCAAGCGCCAAATGCAATTCACCAAACTCATCACCGCGGCTGGAATTAAACTGATGTGATAAATTTCCCTCTGAAACTTCTTTGGTCGCGGCTACCGCCGCAGACAACGGCAATCGAATGGATCGAACAAGCGCACCTGCGCCACAAATCATAAGCACGAATAGCAGCGCCATCCCTCCTAATGCTTTCAACAACAAGTCATGCCTTTTGGTCGCCGCATCAACATGCACGGCATTAGCCAACTGAGCCTGAAACGCAGCGTAATCGTCCAAAGCGGCTAGGTATCTCTTTGAAGTGACATCAAATTCCTGCAGAGCAGAGGCAATCTGACTGGAAGAAGCGCCTGCCTTAGCAGTTCTGATTGAACTTAACGCTGCAAGCACCTCCGTGCGGAGCGCCCTAATCTGATTCAAAATTTGTCGATCAGCCGACCCACTAGAGTTACCTTCAATCTCACTTTGGACATTCGATATACGACGAGTTCCTTCGGCAATTAGCGGCATCAGCAATTCTCGAGATGCCGCCTCCGGCATAATTGCAGTCGCTTGCACGAGAACAATATTGGAACGCACCAGAGAAACCCATTGCATCGCGGATATCCTCCTGTTCGCATGCTCGTTATCCAAAGCCTCTGCATGGGATATAACCGCCTCAAGTCTCCAGCCTACGATTGCAGTAGCAGCTATTACTGCGAGCATTGAGAACCCGAGAGCAAGCCAAAGACGCGCTGCCACTGTTAGGTTTGATAGCCT
>NZ_JAIVFV010000363.1 GCF_020829445.1 Nostoc sp. CHAB 5836 | reverse complement strand
GTTTCTCTCTCCATCATACATTGCCTAAATTGAACCTAATTAGGCAATGTTTTCTAGACATAAATACATGGCTACTTTACACAACTTTACATCGTGATAAATTTTGCGCGTATCTTGTCTTTACCCCAAAGGGCATGATAGCAACTTGTTACCAGCAGTTGCAGCCAATACCGCTAACCTGGCTCAAATTTGGCAGCAGGTGATGGATACGGCTAAACCCAGCAATCAAAAGCTGTTGGCTCATGCAAATCTCGTTAAATTGCAAGGTGACAAGGCAATTTTAGAGGTTACACCAGCTTACATCAAGAAGTTTGAGAGTAGTAAAGAGGCAATCGCTAAAATGCTGCAACGAGCTACCCAAAGTCAACAACCAATAACTGTGTTAATTAAAAATCCCAATCTTAGCAGTAACGGGAGGGTAAAAAGATGATTGTCTTGCTGACAGGCGACGACCAACACGCCATCCAAGAACAGCTCAACCAATACAAAGCAGAGATTGATGCTCAATGGCTCACATTTTGCTATCACCGATTTCCAGCCGATCACCTTGACCGAGCCATCAGCGTAGCTCGCACTCGTTCCCTGACAGGTGGTAAAAAACTGGTGATTGTGGAAAATTGCCACCTCAAGCAGTGGGGTGATACTGAGTTGTCAACCTTGCAACAGCTTGTTCAAATGCCTGAATTCACAATTCTGGTGTTTGTCGCCACCAATGTAGATAAGCGCCTGAAGATTTACAAACATATTGTCAAGTATGCCAAGTTGTTTGAGTTTCCATTGATACCACCTTGGCGTACTGATTTAATTGAAAAAGCGATCAGTACTCAGGCTAAAAAAATTAAGCTGGTGCTGTCAAAGGGTGCAGTGGAATATCTAGCAGAAGCAATTGGTAACGACATGACCCGTGCAGCGACAGAGTTACGCAAACTGTATATTTATGGTAATGGCAGACAACTGGAGCTTGCAGAAGTAAAAGAGTTAGTGCCATGTCAGACTCAGAATAGCCTACAACTGGCATCTGCTATTCGCCAAGGAGAAAGCAATCAAGTTTTGCACCTGCTGGATGATTTACTGTCACGCTCGGAACCATTAATGGTGATTGTTGCTACTCTCCTAACGCAGTTTAGAACTTGGCTGTGGGTTAAGTCTGCGATCGCTTCTGGGATTAAGAAAGATAGTGAATTAGCTCAACTGTGCAGTATCAGCAATCCTAATCGCATTTACTATTTGCGTCAGGAGGTAGCAAATACAAGCATTAATGCTTTAGCTAAGGCAGTAACTATGATGCTGGATTTGGAGATGTCTATTAAGAGGGGTACTGAAAGTAAAGATTTACTGCTAATAATTCTTAGTGTTAGCAGGTTATTTAAGTTAACTTAATCAACATAAAGTTGACTGAGAGTTTTGGATTTTGGATTGTATATTTGATTTCAGTCTAAAATCCAAATTCACTAATAATGATACTAGTATCTAATATAACTTTCACAAGTTATGTTTACCCTTATCTCGCCTTAGACAACTTCAGTGCTATTAACAAACCAATTTTCAACCTTTAAATTATTAAAAAATTCAAAATCAGAAACATTATTAGTTACCAAGATTAAATTATTACAGTAAGCAATACTCGCAATTTGACCATCTACAAAAGCAGGAGTTTTACCAATCTTGGATAATCTAGCCCTTTCTTGAGCGTGCCATTGTGCCGCCTTTAAATCGTAATCAAGGACTGGTAAATTTAATACAGATTCATGAATATAATTCCAAAGAGACTCTCGCCGCTTAGATTCTGGCAACCGCAAACAGCCATGTAAAAGTTCATGAATAACAACACTAGAAACAGCAACTTCTGATTTATGAATATCTAGTTTGTGCAAAACGTTGACATTAGGAATAGGACGTGCTGGCTCTGAAAGAATATTGGTATCAAGTAAGTATTTCAAGCTCATAGCTCAATTTCTCTTCCCACGCTGCGATCTCGTAAGTCAGCGAAATCATCATCAGTAAAGATAATCCCCTCGTTTTGGATTACGCTTCTAAATTTTTGTAATCCCTGCCAAAAATTATCCCCTCTAGATTCCTCCTTTTTTTTACGGAGAAACTCAAACAAATAGTCCCGTTCTTCTGTAGGTAAACTTTCAATAGAATTAATAATTTCTTGTAAATTCATAAGAGAACCTCCTAATTAAGTAAATCTACCTTTGCTAACTCTATTTTAATCTCTAAATCCAAAGCCTTAGCCTCTTACATTTAGCCAATTTATGCAAAAATAGGATACGATATTATGCTGATCGGCGGCAAATGTTTCTGGAGAACAGAAACAGCGATTAGCGTAGGCGTAGCCCGCCGCAGGCATCGCCGGGGCAATCATCAATAATCCACCAATTTTAACTTTAGATGAATCTACAGCTAATTTAGATCCTTTAACTGAAAAAGCAATCAAGTTTTGCCTTCGCTGGATGATTTACTGTCCATTTTGACGAAATAGGGTTATTTGCTTCCAGAAGGAGGGGCGTGAGTATCATCGGAACAGAAAACCAGGATAAGAAGCATTACATAAATACTACAAAAAAAATTCGGTGCTGAAACTCTTGATTTATCGTCATTGCGTAATTGGTAAGTTGAAAAGTGAGCT
>NZ_JAIVFV010000362.1 GCF_020829445.1 Nostoc sp. CHAB 5836 | reverse complement strand
GTTTTGGCTCAGGCGATCGCAATCAACATTGTAATCGGACTTTTGTCTCTGTCCTCTCCTTTGATGATGCAACTATTGACTGATGATGTGCTAGTGCGGGGAGATACTCAATTACTAACTACCGTGGCAATTGGGGTAATTGCTATGAACTTGTTTAAAAGTGCAATTGGTTTGGTACAGTCTCACCTCATCGGTCACTTCGGTCAACGGTTGCAATTAGGACTACTGCTGGACTACGGTCGAAAACTTTTACACTTGCCCTTATCTTACTTTGAAGGACATCGTAGTGGAGAAGTCGTCAGCCGAATTGGCGATATTAATGCTATCAATGGGTTAGTTTCGCAGATTGTCCTTGGTTTACCTAGCGAATTTTTTATTGCTTTAGTTTCCTTGGGCTTTATGCTCTTTTTAAGTTGGCAATTGACTCTGGCTTCCGTATTGGCCTTTGTCATCGTTACCTTAGTTAACCTGCTTTTCTTACCCGCCTTGCGCCAGAAAACCCGTAAACTTATCGTTTTGGGCACTGAAAACCAAGGCTTTCTGGTAGAAACCTTTCGTGGTGTCCAAGTACTCAAAACAACCCAAGCAACTCCTCAAGCTTGGCAAGAGTATCAAACGAATTATGGTCGCCTTGCTAACTTGGGCTGGAGTACGATGAAGCTGGAACTCTACAGCAGCACATTCACTAATATTCTTTCAACTATAACTAATATAGGCTTACTCTGGTTAGGCAGCTATTTAGTAATTAATCAAACATTATCCATAGGTCAGCTACTAGCTTTTAACGGCATGAGTGGCAACTTTCTCGGTTTTTTGAGTTCAGTAATCGGGTTAGCTGATGAGTTTATTACTGCCCAAATTGTCATCCAACGGATGGCAGAAGTGATTGATGCTACTCCAGAAGACTTGAATGCAGAGAAAAAGCCTTGGGCAAAAATTTCCACTGATGCAAATATTGTTTGCACTAAAGTCAACTTTCACCATGCTGGTAGAGTTGATCTATTACAAGATTTTTCGTTGACTATCCCTAGCGGTAAAGTTATTGCTTTAATTGGTAAATCTGGTTGTGGTAAGAGTACCCTAGCCAAACTGATTGCTGGTTTATATTCCCTCCAGTCAGGTAATATCCGTTATGGCATCTATAACAGACAAGATTTATCTTTAGAATGTCTGCGACAACAGGTAGTCTTAGTACCACAAGACCCGCACTTCTGGAGTCGTTCAATCGTTGATAACTTCCACTTCAGCTATCCTGATGTGAGTTTTGAACAAATTGTCACAGCTTGCCATATCGCAGGGGCTGATGAATTCATTAGCGAATTACCTGACAAGTATCATACCGTTTTAGGAGAATTTGGAGCTAATCTTTCTGGTGGACAACGGCAGAGATTAGCGATCGCCAGAGCAATAATTACTGACCCACCTATACTGGTTTTAGATGAATCCACTGGCGCTCTCGATCCGGTGAGTGAAGGTGAAGTACTAGATCGACTACTTACCTATCGCCAAGGCAAAACGACAATTTTAATTAGTCACCGCCCCAAAGTCATCCAGCGAGCCGATTGGATTGTATTACTCGATAAAGGACGTTTGCAAATCCAAGGTTCTCCAGAAGAATTGCGCCAAATTGCTGGCGATCACTTGGGCTTCCTGGACGATGTTCTCCCATCAACTCCGAGTTTACTGGTGAAATCTTCCAGTCATACTAATGGCAAATACGCCGCCATTAGTTAATGCCATCTTCTTTCTTTGAGATTTTGGATTACTCCTCAATCATCCCCTCAAAAATCATCTCTCACTCAATTTATTATGGTTAGTCAATCGAATTCTGTTTTCATTCCCCAAGCTGGAGAAAACGATTTTCTTCCACCACTTGGTAGTTGGACTACTGCTGGCGGGATAGTTGCATTGGTTACTGTGGCAATAGCAGTTGCCATTGCCTCTGTAACTAAATACAAAGTCACCGTTCAAGCACAGGCAAATCTGCGTCCGGCTGGTGAGCTGCGGCTCGTTCAAGCTGCTACGGAAGGCCCAGTTATGCGGATTTTTGTGAAAGAGAATCAAGTTGTCAAAACAGGAGATGCGATCGCTACTATCGATGACTCCCGCCTACAAACCAAAAAGAGCCAACTAGAAAGTAGCATTCGGCAAACAAAATTACAACTTGTTCAAATCAATGCTCAAATTCATGCTCTTAATAACCAAGTTATAGCCCAAACTGACAGCAGTAACCGTGGGGTTGCCGCAGCTGAAGCTGAATTGAGCAGTCGCAAGCGGGACTATCAAGACAAGCAAATTACTACTGTTAGTGATGTCCAAGAAGCCTTTGCAAATGTCAGAGCAACAACTGCCAGTTTAAGAGCAGCCGAGACAAAGCGAAACCGATATGAGAATGTAGCCAAAGTTGGAGCTTTGTCACAAGATCAATTCGAGGAAGTACAACTAGCTGTTCGTCAGCAAGAACAAGCACTCTTAGCTGCCAAAGCCAAGTTGCAAAGCCTACAAGCTGCCCTCATCCCAAATATAAGTACTTTTTTATACGTTAAAAAAACTTAGCAAAAATAAACAAAACTATATTACGAAACGTAAATACACCTTAAACCCTTATAAATGAAAAATGACAAATGACAAATGAC
>NZ_JAIVFV010000361.1 GCF_020829445.1 Nostoc sp. CHAB 5836 | reverse complement strand
TATACATCCAGCTTAATAATAGTAATTCCTATTTAGCTCTAGTAAATTCTCCTAATAAATAGTTCTTATGTACTAAATATATCCGTCTCCTTGGGGTGTGACAGTTGTGGGTGCGGAATGTGGGCTAAATGGTTACTAGGGCAAGACGCTAGTGGGAACCCTGCTATTCGTGTGAGGTTTAGTGGTGTAACATGCAGAACTTGTCCAGTTCGTTCATTTTGCACTAAGTCTAAAACCGAACCACGAGAGTTGACTTTTCTTCCGCAAGTGCAACATATAGCGCTCCAAACTCGGCGACAAACCCAACAAACACCTGAGTGGAAAGCTACTTACAACCAACGTGCAGGCATTGAATCAACACACTCACAAGGTATACGACGTTCAGGGTTACGTCAATCTCGCTACATCGGTTTAAAGAAAACTCACATGATGCAGGTTTTCATTGCTTGTGCGCTTAATTTAGTACGGTTGGATGCTTGGCTTAATGACATACCTCTTGCTCAGACTCGCTCGTCTCGTTTCAAACAATTGCGATCGCAATTGTTTGAAAAATAAGTCAAAACAACTATACCATGTAATACACGGTTGAAAGTTCTCAAAAGTTTTACTCTTACCGTGTAATACATGGTAGGCATATTCTATGAAAAAGATGAAAAGAGATATTCAGGGTAAATTTGCGATTAAAAGCTCCGAATATCGTGCAGTGCGTTCTTTACGACTGACAGATGATACCTGGAAGGCATTAAGTATCGCCTCCGAATGCTTGGGATTAACGAAATCTGACTATTTAGAAGAAATAGTCAGAAGTAAGCTTCTTCCATGTATTACACGGGAGAATTCAAATATCTACACCTCCAATACACAAAGTTTTACCGAAGTATTACCGAGTATTACACGGGATGAGGAGGAGATAGAGAGGCTCCGAGTCGAAGTGCAAAATATTGAATCGTATAATTCCGCACTTGAGGAACGGTCTGCTATCAACTTTGTACATGGTATCGTAGATTTTGAGGCGATACGCGATCGCATTTTATTTGAGTTGAAATTGGGACGGCAAGCTTCAGGTTACAAAGCAGTACAGAAAGCACTCAATCGATTTATTCGAGAAATAAAACTTATGGTTGACAGTTTCAGTTAATTGGAAGCATAAGAAACGCCAAAGCGGCAATGTTATGGTTCCAACGACACTCTTTTTAATGTGAAGAAATATTTCGCCAACAGTGTCTTCAGTATCATTACCCAAACAGTGTAAATTAGTGTTGCCCTGATGTGAACCATTTTGGAATGCTCCCCTCGCCACACGCTTCTGAATCTTTTACATTTTGTTACATAGTACGGTTGATACTTGCCGATCTACTACTTTGTTTAAATTAGCAGTGTTTGCAAACACAAGATGTTTGTGATCAAGAACACATAATTGGTGATTGAGATAACTATATTATTTTGCCGAGATGAATATACAGCAAGAATATACTTTACAGCTTGATATCTGTTTGATTGATCTCAACCTTAGCGATACTACAGTTCTGCTCCATGCCTAATTGAGCAGAAATTGTCAAAGTATACCTGAAGCCGTATTTAATTATATTTTCGTGAAAAATAATACATATACCGCACGAGAAGTGCGAGGTCTGGAATTTTGACCCTTGAAGAAAGGATTCCAGGAATTTTTTTGATTATTTGAATCAGCGATTAGTAATGTCACTGAATGAAGGAGTATTTTGGCTATGACTAGACTAAGTGTTCCACCCAATTTCATCGGCACTGACAATGGGGATAAAATAGTAGGAGAAGAGTTAAATACATCTTTGGCAATTGGAATTGAGATTTTAAGTACAGGTTTGATTTATACATTCTCAGGAAAAGACACCATTGAGGGCGCGGGTGTCGGTGACAACGACAGTATCGACGGCAACGGCGGTAATGGAACAGGTATAGTGAACAGTGGCAGTCTTAATTCTGGGGATAGGGAAGATACAATCTCTGGCACTGGTCAGGGTGGTAAGGGCGGTAGTGGCACTGGCGGTAGTGGTACTGGCATCGCTAACAGTGGCAAACTAAGTACACGGGACGGAAACGACACGATCACTGGTACAGGTCAGGGCAATGGCAGCGATCGAGGCACTGGCGGTAGTGGTACTGGCATCGCTAACAGTGGCAAACTAAGTACAGGGGACGGGGAAGACACGATCACTGGCAATGGCAGTAACAGTCGCGACGAAGAGTACGATGACTACGGCTTCAGCTACAACACCACTGGCACTGGCACTGGCATCGTGAACAGTGGCAGTCTCAATACTGGAGACGGAAACGACACAATTTCTGGCACTGGCACTAACACTGGCATCGTGAACAGTGGCAGTCTCAATACTGGAGACGGAAACGACACAATCTCTGGCACTGGCACTAACACTGGTATCGTGAACAGTGGCAGTCTCAATATTGGACTTTGGACAAAAATAAATAGTTCGCGTAAGACTAACGCGAACAAGCGAATAATTAATCTTGTTTATAGCCCACATTCCGCACCCACAACTGTCACACCCCAAGGAGACGGATATATTTAGTACATAAGAACTATTTATTAGGAGAATTTACTAGAGCTAAATAGGAATTACTATTATTAAGCTGGATGTA
>NZ_JAIVFV010000360.1 GCF_020829445.1 Nostoc sp. CHAB 5836 | reverse complement strand
TACGTGCTACCGTTGTCATGATGAGATTTGTCATAGTTCAATCAACTGGACTAAGAACCCTAGTAATCCCGTTTGGGGCAATCGTAATACTGACGAATTTATTACGAGATTAAGGCTGGGATATCAATTACTTTATGGAGGAATTCAACGTGTTTGATTGAGCGGTGTCGTTAATTTTCCTAAAGATGAAATTTTAATTTAATTGGAGAAGAATTCTCATGTATAACAGCGAATACGACAATTTGAGTTTTGAAGAACAATTACACGTGACTGAATCCCTTATCAGACAGCGACACAATCAGCAGATGTTCTTGCGTCGAAACGCCCAATTGTTGCAGCAGGAGTTGGAGCTTGAAGCCGAACTGTTAGAAGAAAATCCAGAGTTAGCCCAAATTATCCATTCTCTTAATATGCGTGAGATTCAGAGTAATCAGCGAGGGGTACAAAATGTTTTAAGTGTAGAAGAATTAACGCCGAAAGAACAAAGTGTTTGGAGTAAGTTTTTGCCCGGACTGGGGGGAAGGTAAATAATCAGTGGTACTCATCTATTTCTTTGGAGATTTAACACAAGCTTTTTGAGTCTCAATAAGTACAAAAAAGTCAGAATAGCCGAATTACTTCATAAATAACCAACTTGTATAACCGATATATGAGGAATCAGGAAATGAGCAATACCATTAACATTCGACTAGAGTCTGTTCAATACGGTAGTTATTGCTTGTGGATGGGGCTAGACGCACAACGAAATTTGTATATGACTTATCCGGCGATTGAAGCTATTCTCAATTATCAGGAAAATTCAGCCAGGAAAAAAATTGTGAATTCCTGGCAGAGCCGTTGGTAAATCCAGACCACGCAAATCTTTTGGCGTGGTCTACACCGAAAATAATGAGCATCGATGTCAAGCTCCTGCTGAAGACGACAGGGGTATATGTAATGTATATACCCGTTGGCGAGGTCTGCCGTCGGCATCGCACTTATACTAATATTTTCTCAATTTCTTTTAGGATCTCAGTTAAAAAAGGAGCATCTGATTTAACGATATTATCCTCACTTTTATCATGTTTATGATGAGGAAAGGTAGGCAGATTTAATTTTCGGTGATGTTCAGTATTGTCATAGCGAAAAATTAGATTATTCTCTGAATTCATATATTGATAACTATACATTTTTCTATCTGGGGATATTTCAACATAAACAAATTCCCTTAAATGCAGCAAGGAATTATCTTTAAATTCGAGCTTGGCTCTGATAAATCCTTCATACATTCCTCTTTTTTCAGTTTCTACATGAAATATTTTAACTATTTCTGAGGATTCAATTAAAAGCTGAATTTCCTGAAAATAATCTTCAATCAACAAAATCAATTTCCTCTATTGACTTTTTTGTTTGTTGTAAGTGTGCCAACATTCGAGCTTCTCCAATCCACTCATCAAAGTCAAAATTATGGGATAATTCATCATTATTAAATTGAGTGATAAATTCCTCAGTTGATAATTGATATTTGGTTTCAAATTCGTGAATTCGTTCTTCTGTTATTTTAATTCCTGCTGTCACACTCTGTAATCTTGATGACAAAGCACTTTGAATAATGCGTCTGAGAAAATCTGGATCTTTTGACCGGAGTTTGAGTTCAGCCATTATTTTTCCTCTCCTGCTACTGTTGAATTCACAAAATAGTCCTTGAATGAGCAGTTGTTATTCTATATGGAAATGGAAAATAATCTGTGAGCGATAGCACTTTTTTGATTTGACTTTCTTAGGCTTTAAAACAATTATCAGTTATCAGTTTAAACCCAAGGATTTTACGACTTTACTGATAACTGTTCACTGTTAAAAGCCATCAGCTATCCAAAACAAATCTCACGCATAGAAAACTTGTATTATTTCTTCCCTGCTTCCACTCGCCTTTTCGTCCCTTGTGTCACATTCGCTTCTTCTTCCTTATCGGAGTTAACCATTTTCATCAAGTACTGATTCAGATAACTTTGTGCCGAAATATACAAACTCTCCCAAATCTCTTGATTGCGGCTGATTTTTGTCCCGACTGTATTCCCTGCTGTTTTCTCCGATACCAAGTATTTGCGGAAATAGTTAGTCCAAAGCTGTTGGAGAAAATCTTCCGCAAATTCCTCAAATGGCAGAATCCATTTGTAGTCTTTGTCCAAAAATACGCGATAGGATGCAACTATCGGTAGTGCCAAGTCGGTTGGCGCACCAAACCCAAAGGAATACCTACTATCTGGCAACAAAGTAGTTTTACGTATATCAATTGATGCTAAGTCGTTGATCCCCTTTCTTCTGGGGTTGCTGATATGTTCTTGGATAATTTCATACAGTCTTTGCTCTATCCACAGAGCTTTGGGAAGTAGAGGCAGTAAAGTGGTTAATCTTTCCCTTTCCGTATCTGTAATATTACCTGCAATATGCATATTTGCTGGATGCTTGGCTCGTTTATTGCCATTGGGATTGTACTTGTTTCTGTCGAGGCAGTTGAGCAGCTTCAGCAAATGGGTAACATTACACTGGGCGTTTCTGGGAGCGCCGCTTTGATTCTGGTAATAGGCAATGCGGAATTTTGTGTTTTCTTTGGCTTCTAAGTCGGCTAAATCCTCCTTGATGAATTTGTAATCACCCCTGGCGTTGATTTTGGAGCG
>NZ_JAIVFV010000359.1 GCF_020829445.1 Nostoc sp. CHAB 5836 | reverse complement strand
AGCTATACATCCAGCTTAATAATAGTAATTCCTATTTAGCTCTAGTAAATTCTCCTAATAAATAGTTCTTATGTACTAAATATATCCGTCTCCTTGGGGTGTGACAGTTGTGGGTGCGGAATGTGGGATATATAGTAATCCTATCCGATTTCTGAACAGAATTTCAGATACCAAATTTTAGGATTTTGGCGATTGCGATCGCTTAACTGTCTGCTACCATTAGCCAACGTCGCCCTGCGTCCACATCCCTCAAACCAGATTCCGATAACGACACAAAAGGGAAGTAAACTCACCCCGCTCTCAGCTTGTAACCCTACAATATCATCAGCACATTTGCCAGTATCGCAATCTGCCGCGCCAGCAGTTGTTTCGCTTGGTGAACTGACCCGTGACGTAGCTCATGTATGGCTTGGTGTAGTCAAAGGTTTAATTTGCTTGGAGGCAAAGATACTCATGCAGCTTCTTCTGATGAGAGTATTTGTATGCAAGATTTTAGTTTTCCTTTCTCTTCAATTAAACCGTGCTTTTTTTCGGAATTATCAGATTGAGGAGATTCTATAGAAAGCTCGTTTCCACCTTTCTCGCTTTTCGGAACCCATTCTAGTACTTCACCTGGCTGAACCTCATAAGTATCACATATTTTACTCAGAACCGTAGACGAAGGTAGCTGGTCGGGATTGTTGTACAAGTCATAGGCAGTTCTCTGTGCTATTCCTACATCTTTTCTAAACTGATAAGCTGTTATACCTCTTTCATAAAGAAATTTTTTGATCTTGTTTTTCACAGACACGTCCTCAACTCCTATATAGTTAATACTATCATCTAGCTAATAGTGCTAATTAATTAGTATTAGTTATGCAAATGGCGCTCACTCATAACTAAATGATATTACTAAAGTATTGCACATAGTATCAACAAGTTAGTAATATTAAAACATAGCAAAAGACGACCGCCCCAGTCTGGAAAACGAAGCGATCGCCCTTTGTAAAAACCTAACCCCTATCGAGGCAGGAATATTAATTATGACCCATCGAACCTACACACAGCAAGCTCTTCGACGCTACACTCTCCCCCGCCTGAAAACAATCGCTGCCGAATTAGGTGTTACACCCACTCTTGACAAGAGAGGATCTGAAACCTGGATAAACGCAATCATTGCTCACCAGTCCACCCACCCCGAGAAATTCATCACCCCTGCTTCAATACCACTGACACCCATTGAAATCAGCTTTTACAACCACGAATACTACGCGGGTGATAAATTGATCGCCGCAATCACGTATGATAACGACCTAACGCGACCTTGGGTGGTGATGGTGAACGACAAGGAAATCCACCGTGCTTCTACGAACATACTTTGTCACCATTACATCTGCTCACATTACAAAGACGGCTCTTTGCCAGTACAAGAGCAAAACGCTACAGATACGAACAGCACTACTGAAAAGGAAATCATGTGCCAGATTTTCAACGAGTGCAAAAAGTACGGATTTGAAATAGTGGGCGATGGCATTTACAACAACGACGTGAAACTGGGCGAAGTCGGATTCAGTGGCGGTACTTGGTGGGTAGTGGGTGCTACAGAGCAGGAGCGAGTTTCTTGCCAGTCTGCCCTTGTTGCTGTTTGGCGGTTAGCAGTGGCACAAACCCCACGCCATACAGAATTGTTAAACCACCGATTTGAGATGTTAACCCCGATGAATAGCAGTATTTACGGGAGTATAAACGAGTTTTTGAACTAATGGCGGCGTAATTCTCGCACACAAAGCCATCGCAGCGACGCCGAATAGCCCGTCGCTGCGATGCCTAGGTTGAGCTACTCGGCGTCGCCACCACATTGTCAACAATCATAAATCAATGCAACCAACAATCTCGATACCCAAACACTGGGAATATCCGCGCTTTGCTTTGGAACAACGTACACAACAGGGCATCATTTTAGGGCTTCACTACTACCCAAACGGTACAGAATTAGCCGAACAATTTGGTCATGGTTGGCGCTACGCCCTGATGTCACGGAAAAATTCTGACGAACTATTTCACTTTGAAGAGAATCAAATTCAAACGCTCTCTCCGCAGGAATTAGTCTCACAAATCACCGCAGAGATTGAGTTTTACAAACGTCAAATTGTCATTCTCCAACAACAGTTAGGTGCAAATAATGGCTAACTCTGTAAACAATAACTTTGACCGTAGAGCGAATCACCTGCTACGTTTACTTCAACTTTGTGGCGGTTGTCTTCCATTGCACTCTCTTCAATTCCAAGTTTCCAATTCAGTCATTCAAACACTGCTAGATAAAGAACTGGTGCAAGTGCAAAACACTGGATGCGGTTTTTTGTTGGAGATAGCCGAAGATTTTTAATCCCAGAGAAGAAATCATGAAACTTTACGCGAAAACTATTCCACAAACTTTACCCTATTGGGCAACTATCGTTACACAGAGCGCAGGTTTATTTGAGATTGAAATTAACGATGAACATCCTAGTTTTCAATCTCTACTTAAAGAGTTAACCACAGAAATTGAACCAGCAACCATCGGTGTAAAAGCCAGGGATTTCTGTTCCAGACTCGGCTTTGAAATGTCTAATTCCAATCTCAGCCAATTACTTGAACAAGCTCAAACCCTGATATCTCTTATTGCTTGGCATTCAGACTACAAGCAACTACTAGAAACAGGGT
>NZ_JAIVFV010000035.1 GCF_020829445.1 Nostoc sp. CHAB 5836 | reverse complement strand
CGGTGTTACAGCCAACTACCACACCATCTTCCAAAACTGTATAGCCGGATTGTTCCATTTTTAACCAACCAGTCCGAGTCGGAACAAAACCAAAGCCTTCTGCACCATATTTCTCAGTGACATATTCAATCACTTTATCTCGTTGTTCAATACAGAAATCCGTATCAATATCAGGCATAGATTTCCGTTCTGGGTTCAAGAAACGCTCAAATAGTAACCCATGATGTACAGGGTCAATATTGGTAATTCGCATTGCATAGGCGACTAATGAACCAGCCGCCGAACCTCGACCCGGCCCCACAGGAATGTTATTATCCCTAGCAAATTTGATGTAGTCCCATACAACTAAAAAGTACTTAGAAAAACCCATCTGCTGAATCATTTTCAGTTCGTATTCCAATCTTTCTTTATAGACGGAATCGACTTCATTGCGAGATTTACGATTTAATCGGTCTAAAAGTCCGCTCCATGCAACATCTTCGGCGTAAGTATCAGCAGTATGACCAGAGGGAATGGGAGGTGTAGGAATCTGAGGCTCACCCATAATATTGTAAGGCTCGACTTTATCTGCAACCTCTTCAGTGGTGGCGATCGCTTGGCTAATCACATCACCCGGTAAATGGTCACGAAATAGCTGCTCCATCTCCTCACCAGATTTGAGATACTCTGTGCCGCTATAGCGCATCCGCTTATCTTCAACAATTAATTTGCCAGTTTGAATACATAGCAAAGCATCGTGGGCTTCAACGTCAAAACAAGAAATAAAATGCGAATCATTAGTAGCAACAAATTTAATCCCTAGCTCCCGCGCAATCTTAATAATTTCAACATTAACAATCCGGTCTTCTTGTGAGCCGTGGTCTTGAATTTCTAGATAATAATCATTACCAAATACATCTTTATACCACTGAGCAATTTTCCGGGCTGCATCTGGTCTATTACTGAGAATCGCTTGAGGGACTTCTCCACCTAAACAAGCACTGGTGACGATCAAGCCTTCATGATATTGTTTTAATAAATCTTTATTAATACAAGGGCGAGAAAAAATTCCTTTACCTTGAACACCTTTAAGGTGAGAAATCGTGGTTAATTTGACTAAATTCTTGTAACCTTTGGCATTTTTAGCTAAAACAACTTGATGATATTTGGGGCGACGTTCTTGTTTCTCGATATCGCCGTTAATGATATACATTTCATTGCCGATAATCGCCTTAATGTTATGACTACGGCAGATTTTGATCAGTTCAACGGCTCCATACATGACACCATGATCAGTAAGGGCGATCGCTTTCATGCCCAGTGCGATCGCTTGATTCACCAACTCTGGTAGCTGACTTGCCCCATCGAGTAGACTGTAGTCACTGTGAATATGTAAAGGGACAAAGGACATAAGCGTCTCCAACCACAAGCCAAGATATCTCTAGGGGCCTACCTTGTGGTATACCCTTTCGAGCTAGATTTTGCAAAGCAACGGAATCTTAGATTAACAGTTTTTAGCTAAAATTAAAGCAGTTCTTTTTCCAGAATTGTCACGGTTATCACTGTTGTTTTAATAGTTACAGCAGTTAATCAGCATCTAGCCAGTGAATCAAAAGACCTCTTGCATAAATCAAACAATTTGAACCCCACCCCGCCCCTCCCGAAGAGCGGGGAGGGGTTGGGGGTGGGGTGTTAAGACTTTTGCAAGAGGTCTAAACAGAAAGTACTACTTCCCCTGCAACCAAGGGTAGCCCTTAGTGGCAGAGTATCCCTCTCACCTTGCAAATTCTCAAATTCCAGCTGAATTGGTGCTAAAGGCTCTTTGCGCCCTAGCTACGCCCCTAATTTTGGTAGCGGTGCTGCATACTTTAAATATCTAATGCTGTTGAGGCCCCTTGGCATCACATTCTCTAGTCCAGCAGCGTTCTAGAAGTTGAAGATGCCAGATCAATGCAAAGCGTTGGGGATTCAATACTAATTTAGTATCGGGACTAAATAGGGGCTGGTTCAGATATTGCCAGAGGGGAAATTTGATTTTGGTGTGTTTTGGAGCCATAAGAACAACAAAGTTTTATAAAAGTTCTGTCTATAAACTGCCTGATACTGTTTTTCTAGTTAAAGGCTACACTGCGGAATGGCACTTGTCTTGGTTGCAATTGCGGAATCTCCGCAAGTGAATTTATGTTGTTTCCGCTTTAATACTGAAATTGCACGCACCATTTTAGATTTTAGCTAGTCATACTATTTTAGGACTTACGCAAGTGTCACAAAAAAATCAGATTTGTAGTTTGTAGTAAGGGCTTTAGCCCTTCTCGCATCGGGAAGGGGGGAAGGGGGTTAGGTTTTTGGTGGACTTTTCCACAGAACCTGAATTGTCAGCCCGATAATCGGGTCGTGGAAGCCCAAAAAATGGGACGGGCAAGATGCCCATCCCACAAGAAAAAAGAATTTTTGTCATCAAACGCCTTGGCTATATTTACAGCTATTTTCAGGTAAATAGACCACGGGGTAGGGAACATTGCTGTGCCCTGACAACAGATGTGGAACAAAATACATGATTTCTGCTGTAAGCTAAAGCGGTTTCGTTAAGTTATAGCGCTTCTCAATTGCATGGAATACAGACCTAACCCCCAGCCCCTTCCCTTGTAGGGAAGGGGAGAGACTCAAAGCCTCTCTCCTCTTAGGAGAGAGGTTTGGAGAGAGGTCAAAACTGTACTGCATCCAAGCGAGAACCGCTATAAATTTCTCACTGTCTAATAATGAGTGCCGGTTTTGCGATGGTTGATAGCAGTAACAGCATCAGGCTTGAGTAATTTACCTTCATCTACAGTTGCATACACAACCCAGTGATCGCCACATTCCAGACGTTGATTGACTGAGCATTCCAAATATGCTAAAGCATCAGTGAGGACGGTACAGCCGTTATCTGCAACTGCTGTACTAAAGTTGGCAAATCGGTCTTCCCCAGGTGCGAAAGATTTACGGAAATGCTTCATGTAATCTTGATGATTGCCTTCAGATAAGATATTTAAGGCAAACTTACCGCCTGGATACATCAAAGATTCGATCGCTCGGTCTTTGGCGATCGCCACAGTTAATCCAGGTGGGTTGAAGGTGGCTTGAGAAACCCAAGCGCCTAACATCCCCGTAGACACTTCTCCAAGTTTTGCTGTAATCACGCATACGGAACCAACAATCCTACCAACAGCCTGTTCCACTGGAGTCGCGGCTTGTTGTGGTACCCGTACCTTTTTAGCTTTTTTCAGTGCTTGGGCAAAGTCTGTACCTAGTTCTTCACAGAACTTGAGAGTGACATCATCAGGTTTAAATTTGACCTTCAGGGTGTCAAAGCCAAAGCGATATCCAGCATCCCGGAGTTTACCTTCGATTAAGTCAAAGGCTTCGCCACTCCAGCCATAAGAACCAAAGACTCCGGCGAGTTTGCTGTTGTCACCACTTGATAACACAATCCCTAAAGCAGTATGAATGGGAGTTGGTGCATGACCACCGATAGTAGGAGAACCAATGATAAAACCCTCTGACTGTGCGAGGTTGATGCGAATTTCATCAGGGGTGGCAAATTCGCAGTTAATCGATTTGACTGCGACTCCACCTTTAGTTAGTCCCAAAGCGATCGCTTGTGCTAAAGTCGCCGTATTGCCGTAAGCTGAAGCATATAGTAGGGCAACAGAAATCTCGCGATCGTTGTGAGAACGACTCCACTCTCCATAAGCTTTGGTGAGTTCAATTAAGCTGCTGCGTACTAAAGGCCCATGACCCACAGCATACATTCTCACCTGCAAATCTGATATTTTCTCCAAAGCTGCTTGCACATGAGTAATTTGAGGAGCCATCAAGCAGTTAAAGTAGTAACGCTGATCTTCTTTGAGCGCTTCCCAGTTATCATCAAACACTTCATCACCACAGAGATGAGTTGCAAATAACTTATCTGTGTAGAGAATTTGGGTTTGCTGATCGTAGGTACAAAGTCCTTCTGGCCAACGTGGACTGGGAGTGGGGAAGAATTTTAAAACATGACCCTTGCCTAAATCCAGAGTTTCTTTCCCCCGCATCACCAAAACTTTCAAATCTTGCTCTAAGAAAGCAGCACGCAAATTGTTCGCACCGGGAAGAGAACAGACAAAAGTTACCTGTGGTGCTAGTTCCAAAATTGCTTTGATGGTTGCAACTCGGTTAGGATTAAAATGACCCAGGATTATATAATCCAAACGTCTTAAATCTAAAGTCTGCCGCAATGCCTCTAAATAAATTTCGGTAAAGCTCTCTGGCGGTGGATCAATAAGTGCGGTTTTATCAGCTTCAATTAAATAGCAATTGGAGGTAGTACCTCTTTCAAGTGCATATTCAATTTCAAACCGCAGACGTGACCAACTACGCGCTCTGATAGCTTTAGTATTTGTAGCAATTGGTAAAACTTGGACGTCGCGTGGCTTGGAATTGGTCATAGCTGTTGGATAAAGTTAGGGAACAGGGAATAGGAAATAGGTTATAGAGCAATACGGTTCACTTAAGGCTAAAACCCTTGTCCAGTGGACAGTGTAGAGACGTTGCAATGCAACGTCTCTACAGGCCTATGGTTCTCCAGAAAATCCTTAACTGAACGGTATTGGGTTATCAGAAATTTGGGTTTAAAACCCCGTGCTTCTAGCACGGCTTTCTGGTAAGATATGTCTAGTCGCCATAGGGCATTGGGAGACTCTAAACGGACGTGGAGAGGCTGTAAGACTACCTAGTAGCTAGTTTCGGTGAAGCGTCAAGGAATCTCTGAACTTTTAGGTCAGGGAGGTATGTCAAAGAGTATGGATCATCGGAAACAGGGGATAGTTTTTTGCTGTCCCCTGTCACCTGTTACCTCTGGACTCTTTCTTAGTAGTAATTACCTACTTTGCGATGGCGAACGGCTGTCAATCCATCGTTTTTGGAGACCCGACCTTCTTGGACGGTGCAGTATAAAATCCAGTGGTCGCTGCATTCCATGCTGGTCTGTATTTCACATTCCATGTATGCTAAAGCATCTGCCAAAATCGGCGAACCGTTTTTCGCGGTTTGAGTTTTCACTCCTGCAAAGCGGTCAGCACCAGGATGCAAGCGCTTGAGAAAGTGCTTTTTGAGTTCTTGAAAATTACCTTCTTCCAAAACGTTGAGGACAAAGCGATCGCCTACTTGCATTAAGGAATCAATGGCGCGGTCTTTAGCAACGGCAATTGTGAATCCTAATGGTTGCAAACTCGCTTGCGTTACCCAGGATGCCAGCATTGCGCTTGACACATTTCCTTTTTTCGTGGTGACTATATACAGTCCACTGCTAATGCGACCCAGGGCCTTTTCCATGTTGACATCAAGGGACTTGATTTGCTTGATGTTGCGATCGCGCACTAGCAATTGTCCGATGTCTTTACCCGCTTCTTCACACAACTGGAATGTAGAGTCGCTGGGAGCTTCTTTAATCCGAATGGGTGGAAATGCTTCTTTGATGCCAGAGTCAAGAAATTGTCTGCGCAGTGTATCAATGGGTTCATCATCCCCACCGTAACATTCAAACAGCCCAAGAAATTGCTTGTTCTTGGCGACAGCTAGCACCGAACTGATACTAGCTTGGGCGGCGGCGGAGGTAGTTGGGGGCATACCAATAATGATGCCAGCTGCTCTCCCGGCTAGTTCTTGAATTTCTTGGCTTTCAGCAGTACTCAAATCCAGTACTTCTACCCCAATGCCAGTTTTCAATATACCTTCGGCAATTGCGTGACCAAGGCGCTCACCATAACCATATTCTGAGACAAAAAACAAGCCAACTGTTGTTTCTGCTTTTGCTTGTTTTTGGCTCCAATTTTCGTAGCACCCGGTTAAAACATCTAGATGGTGGTATAATAAAGGGCCGTGACCGTTAGCGATGATATTAATCTTTCCAAGATCACCCATCCGCTTCATCGCATTCAGCAGCGAACGAGCATTAGGGCCCATCAAGCAGTCGTAGTAAAATCTAAAGTCAGCTTCGATCGCTTCTAAATCTTCGTCGAAGGTGCGATCGTCACAGAAGTGCATCCCAAAAGCATCACAGGTGTAGAGAATTTGGGTTTTGCGGTCAAAGCTAAAGATTGTATCCGGCCAGTGCAGGTTAGGCGCACTCACAAATTCAATTTCGTGTCCTTTACCTATATCTATGCGATCGCCGGTTTTCACAACTCGCTTAGAAAATGGATCGTGTACTAAGCCTTCCAAAAACTGAAGCGCAACTTTTGAGGCTAAGACGGTAGCTCTAGGAGCTAACTGGAGAACATCTTCTACTAAGCCGCTATGGTCTGGCTCTGTGTGACTGACAATTATGTAATCAATTGTCTTGAGGTTTACAAGACCTTTGAGGGTCTCTAAATACAGATCACGAAACTTCTGGTGAGAAGTATCAATCAAAACTGTTTGTTCACCCCTAATTAGATATGAATTGTAGGTTGTGCCGTTTTGCAGTCCGAATTCGATATCAAAGCGATCGCGATCCCAATCAAGAGAGCGAATCGCCGTTGTGTTAGGGGCAATTTCTACAGTTTGTATACTTAGCCGATGCTGAACGTTTTCTGCGATCGCTACCATTATTCGTCTCCGAGCGCAAATCATCAGGTTTTTATTCTGCCCCCATTGTCCCTATTATTTGTTTCTTAAGTTGTAATGAATATCAGTTTTTGGAAATTTTCAATCGTATCATTTATTGCTGTTTTTCCGCAATAAATATCACTCCCAAAATATACTAAATATTAATTTATTCCTCTAGGCTTACTGAGTCTTTTTTTCCTATTTAAACCTCATCTAAGTTGAGAACCGTACTTTTCGCCCTCACCCTAAATCCCTCTCCCAGATCTGGGAGAGGGACTTTGAAATTCTAGCTCCCCGAATCCCATGTCTGGGAGAAGGGGTTGGGGATGAGGGCAAATCCTTTTCAAAAGAGTTGAACTACAGGTTTCAAGATAGACGTAGTTTATCTGTTTTGAGCATAATTCCAAAATATCATATTTAGGACTTACGCAACTGGCATATTATTTGGAGTTTGTAGTGAGGACTTTAGTCCTCTTTCATCAGGGCTGTTCGCGAAGCGTTCCCGTAGGGTAGCTCTTACTACAAACTAAAAGCTTTTATTTTTTGTGACACTTGCGTAAGTCCTAATATTGATTATCTCATTTTACCAGGAAACCATAATTTCAGCAAGATTGGATTCTTCGTTGATATATAGCAATCCTTGCAGGAGTTGTGAAATTACTAGTTGAGGCAGGGAACAGTGAATAAGGATGTACAAATGTACTTTGTTTTTTCACAAATAGAACTGTTATGGCAACTTGAAATCATTTGTAATATTCGATTTCATCATCTACCAAATGTAATATGTAGGAATAATTCCTAATTCCTAATTTAAAATAGTAGCTTATGAACTGTCCTCTGTCTTCTTGACCAGTCAATTAAAATTTTCATCTAATTCTCGGTCAAGTAGGAAAATTTCTCCAGCTACTCTTTTAGAAGTAATGGTTAAAAGTAGGAAAGGTGGGAAAAGTGGGAAAAGTAAGATAAATTTTCATCAGGTTGTTATAAGCATCAAATAAACTGCTAATATCATTTTTCCAATGGATATTGAATATCTTCCTGTCTCAATCAACCATCTACTTACGTCAAATATAAATTTTATGTAAAGTTTAAAAAACAGCTATTTTTTTGGAGATAGTCAGAGCAAATGTTCCGAAGACGAGTTGAGTAAAAAACAACTGTGCTTGCATATCTTTTTCTGCTCATTCAAGCGGGAAGTAGCACAAAAATGATTTTTAAAGTTTCCATAAATATCCGTAAGTCTACGAATCATGTCATATTTTTAATGATACAGTCCTTTATTATCGACTTTAGACACTAATCAGGATAACGCCAACAAATTATTATCGTTATAGCTATAAGCTACAGGCTCTAGCTATGCAATAAACCTGTTCATATAGGCTAATGGTGTTATTTATGATGTGCCTAACAGACTACAAAAATCCATTTTCGATGATAAATTGCAAACTTTGATAGTGTTCTCAAGCCAATACTTCTCACGTAACAGCCTTATAGATGCCGGTATCCTTAATACTTGTAGTTCCGATTGGAATCTGTACTATGTAAATACATATGTAATTAAGTATATAGGCGTGAATAAACATAAAAATAGCAAAAATTGACTGTGTAAAAGGTTATTGTTTATGGGATGCCGATTAAAAGTCGGGCAAACTCCTCTGCCTAAATTACTTTACAATCCTGCTAACCGCGCTCCTATTTCCAATGAACCCATCGCCCAATTCCGAATAGTATTTACTACAAATGGTGTGCTACAAGTTAGCCCTTGGCGCGGATATGCTAGGACGCCAGAAGTAATCGGTGCAAAAATTACTGACTCTAATATAACTAAAGGTTTAAATCAAAAGCTTTATAATGCACTTCGCCAAAGTTGGAGTGGTACTCCCACCTTTACGCGAGATTTGAAATATCGGGTAGCAGTCAACAAAGATAGTGTAATTGCTGACTATGAACCACTCAATCAAGTCGCCTTTGACTATTTCCGGGAAACACCCCTTCCCAAAATGTTCAACGATATCTACGGTTCCAATGTAGCTGCTCCCAACAACAAAGAACCTCTCGCTCACTTCCAAGTAATATTCAAGCCTAGCGGCAAACTTGAAGTCACACCTTGGCAGGGATATCAATAATTGGGAATGGGGAATAAGGCAAAAAAATTAAGTTGCTATTCCCTATTCCCTAAGTACAATATTTCATAAATTCGTAGCGAATTCTCTTTGCGTTCCTTTGCGCTTCCCTTTGCGCCCCTACCCTGCGGGAAGGCAAAGCGCCTATGCGTTTAAATTTCAACCCTCAATTCGCCACGATTTTATGCTGCATCTGTACTAAGCACTTCCAAATAAAAAAATACCCAAAAAACTCTCTTCTCTTCATTCCTCTGCGCTCTTTGCGCCTCTGTGGTTCGTTTATTTGAGTAATTTATTTCTTGTCAGTCCCCTATTTCGTATTTCCTATCTATAGGAGTTTTAGTTCAAATCTCAAAGGTAGTTCTAACTACTCCTAAAAAAATGTCCCCATTCTGTTCGTTGTGATTTGGTGCTGTCAGCCAAATCAAACCAGGAGTAACACTGATATTATCGTTGATTTTATATCGATAAAATCCTTCAATATGAAATCCAGTATCTGGATCACGACGAGGTAAGCCCGATAGGGGTGCTGAAGTACCAGTCAACTTAGGCTGCATCCCGATGATAATCCCTCCCAAATTACCCTTTTTGCCCAAATCCGGAAAGGCTAGGGTGGCAGCCCAGCTCCAAATATCAGCATCGCCTTTGACCTCTCCACTCAGCGCCCGCGCATTGGTGTAGCTTACCCATCCACCAAGTTGAAAGCCATTACTAATATTTACATTCGTTTCAATCCCAAAGGAATTAGAGGAAACTTTTCTGCCTCGCAAATTAGATAATAAGCTGCCCGTATTATGTGCTAAACCGTCGTCGTTGTAAGCATTAACGTAAGTGAAGGCAATTTTGGTAATTGGATCTTTTTCGTTTGGATAGAATACAATCTGCCCCAATGCACCATATTTACCAGTGAACAAGCCGCTACCAGGGTTGTTGGTATTACCTGCTAAATAAAACATCTCTGCTTTGAAATTGCCATTCGGCTTAAAAGTCACACCTACACCCGTATCTCCACCTAAACGAAAAATCGGACTGTATCGACCGAATCGAGAAATAGCAGCATTCCCATCGCTTTGCAGAGGATTAATCACATCCGCATCATCAAAGTAAGTATTAAAACCTGTACCCAACAGAAAACTTACCTTATCGCCTATGGGAAAACGATATTCCAGCTTACTGAGGAAAACATTATTATTTGTATCACTACCAGATTGGAAGCTTAAACGAGCTTCATTTCCAGGTGCAGTTGGGTTTATCACATTACTCGCCTGAAATCTTATCCGCAGCCGATCTTGTCCAGTAAAGCTGCTATCAAAGTTGAGACGCACCCGACTAGAAAATGTGAGGTTGCTTTGATCCCCATTTCCACTAGGACTAGCATCTCCAAAAGCATCTGTAGCAGCAAATATCACTTGAGCATTAAGTTTTGTGGTGGTAGAAAACTCCTGTTCCTCTAGCTGTTCGGTACGTGCTTCCAAGGCATCAACTCTACCCCGTAAGGTAGCAAGTTCTGTTGCAAATTCCTCTTGTAGCTTTTGCAAAGTCGCCAAATCTTCTTTGTTAACCATCGCTGTAATATCAGCATCAATTTGTTGATTAACTTTGTCTAAGCAGGCGTTTAATGCAGTAGCAAACTCAAAGCGAGTCATGGCACGATTCCCTTTGAAACTACCATCGGGGTATCCAGCAATACAGCCATAACGCTCAACTAGAGACTGCAATGCTTGAAATGCCCAGTCAGTCGGTTGCACATCAGAAAGCTGAGTAACTGAAGTGACTGGTGCAGAATCCAGTTGAGCATATCGACTAACTTTTTGAAGGGAATCAGTACTTTTGTCAGTTGTTGAAACTCCTAGTGAATCTTCAGCCTTAACCCTTGCGAAGGGAGTTAGCACTAAAATCAAGACAGCAGTAACTAAGCTCAGAGAAGTTCTGAGAAAACTAAACATATTTTTGTCCTGGCAAGAATTATTTTTACAGAAACCTGAAATCAATATTTTTTGTAAGTACGTTGGTACGAAAAAAGTCAAGTATGTTACGAAACGTAAATAAGCTTATATTACATCTTGGTAAACCAATGGCAATGGAATTTGCTTACCTACATTCAATCCGGCTTTCTTCAACTCATAATCCAAACACTGTTCATAAGCCGACTCCAATAAACCAGGCCCCAAAGTAGTATGTACCCTCATCGCACAACCAATAATCAGCCCACTCAACTCATTCTCTCTCATCCTCTGCGACCCTCTGCGCTTTCCTTCGCGTCCCTCTGCGTTTAAAAATCTTTCACAAATTCCGTCAAGAACCTAAATGCCTTCAAAATATAACTAGCACAATCTCTGGGAGAGGTATTGTAAAACGATCGCCACGCACTAGCTTTATCCTCATCATAGCGATCGCTGCGATGAGTATGGTTTTCTAGCCACGCCAATCGCACTGCATGGCCGACTAACACATCTAAGACGATATATTCTTCGACTTGCAATTTTGGATTATTGGCAGCGATCGCAGCTAATTCGATTAATGCTTCAATGTTAACCTGTCGGTATTCTGGAGCTTCGATTTTATTCAGCAAATGCTCAACTAACAAAGCAAAATTTCTTTCCCCTGCTGTCATTTCTGACAACATCAATTCACTATCTAAACGATTGCGACGCTCTAGTTTATCACCAATTACTAGACCTTTACAATGTCGCATTAATAGCCAAATTTTCTTGAAAAAGTCTTTTGGTACGCGTCCTGTTGCACCCTCGGCTTGGCGAAACCGTCGCCAACCACCCGGCGGAACTTCTATTCCTTCTCCGATTGCTGGTGACACTACCCAAGCAATATCGCTTTCTTTTTGCTTAACGTGCAGTGATTCTTGCTGGCGTAACAGGTTACTCATGCCAGTATATCCAGTTAATACCTGACGTAAGCGCATTTTCACTTCAAAGGGTGAAAGTTGCATTAAGTAATCGTACGCTTCATCTTGAGTGACGTGTAATTCCCGCGCTAGTTCGCTGGTGATCAATAAGATGAGATAGCCGACTCTCAAGGTTAATAGTCCCTGAAATAGTTCCGGTTCTGAGCGAATTAAGATGCCAAGATAGATTAAAATCTCTTGGGTTAGGACGCGATCGCGTATATCTTCACGACAAAAATGATTTATTTTATCGGCAATTTCATCGTGAGACATGGGTACGGTAATCAAGGACGCTTCACTGTAAGCTTTACCCACGGCAATTTGCTTACCCCGTACCAAAATACTTGTCACTGCATCTGATAGGCTGATATCAACCATTTGCCGCAACCCCGCAGCCCGACGCACTACTGCCCAAATACCTAAATCTCCAGCTTTGGTGTAAACTTCATCTAGTAAATCGGCTACGGTGACGGGGTATCCTGGGCCGCCATACCCAGTGTCAAATTCCATTCCCTGCAAGCGAGTCAAAGTTTGCAATAATTCGATTTGCTCGTAGATATTCTCTGATGAGCGCAAATAAGAAAGCAATAACCCAAAGTTGGTTTCACACTCCATTTGAAATTCTTGGGTATGTCCTAAGCGCCAATTTTTCTCAGGATGATATGCTAAATGATCGCAACGTGGACTAGCATTTTTCACTGGCGATCGCAAAAATTCTGCATTGGGTAGAAAATCAATTCTTTGGATTCCAGCTGTCAACATTAGCTGATTTAGCCGCCCTAATTTCACCCGCACACCGTTACAAACACCATTTTTTAGTTCTTGCATTAGTTCTAGTAATGCTTCTGAACCGATTTCTAACATGGTGTGCGTCAACATCAAAGTCAAGGTAGGACGCCCTAAATCGCTCCAATATTTTTGAATGTAAGCTAGTTCGCTTCTAATTTGATCTAACAGAAAATGGTAATCAAGGGTTAAGTAAAACTGTTGAGAATCGGAAAATGAAGGCAAAAATACAATTGTTTCACCACTAATCCGAAATATTCTGGATGTCGTTAAACTCCGCAGCCGCCGCACTGGACGGCCAGTTAAACCCAGTTTTTCATTACGTCCAATTTGAGTATAAATGGCTGAAAATTCTTCAGCTTTTCTCACTTGAATCGGTTCTACTTGAGCGGGTGTTTGTGTTTCAATCCCGTGGACTTCTAGTTGAGCTTGTAAATTTTCATCTTCTGCTAATAAGGCAATTTGTACCAGTGCATCGCGCTGTTTCCCCACACACAAATGTCTTCCTAAAGGGTCGATATCACCCACCGCAAGGAACCCTTCACTCAACATTTGACTGAGAAAATATAAACTCTGTGCCCACACTAAGGGAATATTTTCATTGGGCAAACGTGGTTGTGTTTGGGGTGCTAACTTTTCTGCTTCTATGTTTTCTGCGGGAACGTAATAAAGTTCTGGTAATAAGCGTAAACCATTTTGTTCTATAAGTAATGATTCTAAAAGCTCCCGGTATTTTTTCACTTGTTCTCGTTCGCCGCGAAATAATCCATCTAGAACTAAATAAGTGAAAAATAACGGCCATTCGCATTCAATATGCTCAAATTGCTTGAGTTCCCACGGTTCATAGTGTAAACGTTGATTATCTTCTAAAACGGTTTGGTGTCCATCACGCAGAAAGCGCTTGCAGCCGTATTTACCAGCGAGTTTATTGATAATATCGTTAAAGGTGCGATCGCGTAATTGCAAATCTTCCACTGCAAAGGCAGGATAACTAATAATACTCAACAGCGCCGCATCAATTTCTTTGGAACCAGATTCTCTCGGTAATAGGGATTCTAAAGTAATCCGGGCGCGGGCGATTTCATCAGGTAGTACATGAATCACCGATGCTTGACTACCACGCACACCAAACAAATCCAGTCCGTTGATAGCTTCTAAAGCAGCTTTTGCCATACCTACAGAACTGGTATTTAACTCAGCGCTACCACGATTAATTTTATTACCACGTTCCCAAATGCCGTAATCTGGTGTGCGGTAAGCTCGTCCAATATAGTAAACCAGATTTTGGACGAAATTCACTTCATCAATGGTATAAATTATTTGCAATCCTCCTGCCGTCATTTGCCCCAACATCAGCAAAAATATAGATGTGGCATCCAATTGCAAATGTCCCCATTGGTCATCACCAACAACAATGTCACCAGTGGCGGTATTATATTTGGCGTGCAGTCCATCTAGTAGCGACTGAGTATGTTTAAATGTTTCTACTTTATGAGCCTGTCGCATCATTGCAAACAACAACCCGCGCATTAGTTTGATGACGCTGTGTTCTAATTCATAAGTGCGTCCCTCATCGTCATCAATTTTGCGGTATGCAAGTCCTAAACCCCAAACTGCCAAAATGCTATAAACATTGTCTCGCACCCAGGCATCAGTATAATCGCCGTGGGCTGTAATCGCTGTACTCGCAGGTAGTAAACCCGTAATTGGATTTTGCCGAGTCAGGATGATCGTTTTTATTTGCTGGTAGTAATAGTCTAAGCGAGATAGCAATTTGGTAGATGTTTTCATGATTTGGTTCAGAACAACTTGCAGAATTCGACCCTGTGACTCCAAACCAAGCCAGAACTTGTTCTGTAATGGTTCATGGGACAACAGCTAAGGGTGGTGTGAGTTTATTATTATCTCGTGTTAGTAGACCTCTGGGGACTGAATTTTAGCGATTTTATTTCGGCGTGGCAGTGGCGAAATAGTCAAAAATTGGGTAGATTTTTCAGTGTGGTCAGAATTACGTACTATAGAGCAATACAGTTGGGTTAAGCATTTCCTCCTTCTCTCTTCTCTCTTCTCTCTGTGTTCTCTGCGCCTCTGTGGTTCGTAAAAAAAGAGTTTCGGCCCTTTTGTGAACCGTATTGTGCTATGGAGTGCAATCTGGGGGACATGAGCTAGTATGCGGAGATATGACGAATGACTAAGCCTAAGTTTGCAGCAATGAGTAAAACAGAGTTAAAAGGTTATTTATTAGAGAATCGTAATGATACAGAAGCTTTTCATGCTCTAATGGATAAAATTAACGCTGAACCTAACCCCAAGTTTTATACCATAGATGAAATTGGTGAACTGGAAAAACTAATAGAAGCAAAACGGACACGAGAAAATCTCTAAAAATTACCGAAGAAAGGCAGAGGGGAGTTCAAGAGTGAAGGCAGGAGAAAGAAAATATATTTTTTGTCCTTCTGCCAAACGGGTTTAACACAGTCAAGGATACAGCTAATTTTTAGTCATGGGTTAGAAAATGACCGCGATCGCAAACTAAAATACAATATTTGTTCAAATCGTGGATGGCATCGTCAGCGATGCCTTCGGCGATCTTCGCTAACGCCAAAGCTCAAACACCTTACCACGACTATGAAGTGAAATCTGCCAGCCCATTTCTGATTCTCCGTCGTCCCAGCGACTATGCATGAAGTTGCTTGATCTAAAAAAATTACTTAATAGTGCTGTAAATATTTTAACTATGTAAAGTTTACGAAAAAAATCGTTAATTTGCTTGACATAGCTGATGACAATAGTAAAATCTACTTTAAGTTAGATGAAAATTACTGAAATTATCAGGTAATTAAGTTAGCTATTAGTGGTGAAGATCACAAAAGCTGAATGCTAGTATTCAGTATCTCGTGGAGAGCGCTATTCCGGGTTAGGATGATGAATAGCGATGCCTTAATTTAGATATCGATATTGAATTGTTGAAATTTTATGGGCAATAGTCCACCAGATGGCAGTATCAACCTCCTCTGAACTGGCGAGGAAGCCTCCCAGCGCGGGGGAGACTTAGGAGATATATCTCATGCTCACACAAGATATTCGTGATTTGCTGACTGATACTACCGATTTAAACCAGTTGAAATGGGATTTAAATCGCTTGCAACCTGTGGATGTGGGAGAATACATTACACAATTGCCTGAACAACAACGCGCGATCGCATTCCGTTTACTCAACAAAGCTCAGGCAATTGATGTATTTGAATATCTGCCCACAGAGGTGCAGGAAGAACTAATTAATTCTCTGCATGATGTCCAGGTAGTGCAACTTGTAGAAGCCATGAGTCCCGACGAACGGGCAGAATTGTTTGATGAACTACCTGCTGGGGTAATCAAACGGCTATTGCAACAACTGAGTCCAGAAGAAAGGCAAGCAACAGCAACGATTCTTGGCTATCCAGAAGGGACTGCTGGGCGGGTGATGACAACCGAGTATGTGCGGTTGCGCCAAGGATTGACTGTAGGTGAAGCCTTGAGCAAAATCCGCCGTCAGGATGAAGACAAGGAGACAATTTACTACGCCTATGTCACAGATGATAACCGAACGCTGGTGAGAGTAGTTTCACTGCGCCAGTTGTTGTTTACCTTTCCCGATGTTTTCATCAAAGATATTGCTAGCGATCGCGTCATTAAGGTGACAACTGAAACCCCTCAAGAAGAAGTGGCGCGAATCATGCAGCGCTACGACTTAATCGCTATCCCCGTAGTTGACCGAGAAGACCGATTGGTGGGCATTGTCACCATTGATGATGTCATGGATATTTTGGAAGAGGAAGCCACAGAAGATATTCAAAAACTGGCGGGTGTCAGTGGTGATGAAGCAGCTTTGTCCTCTCCCCTACTTACCATCCGCAACCGCTTGCCTTGGCTATTGGGCATCATGGCACTATATATTGGTGCAGCCAGTGCGATCGCGCCTTTCCAATCTGTAATCTCCGCAGTGCCAGTTCTAGCAGTCATCATGCCAATTTTTTCTAACACAGGTGGTACTGTTGGAATTCAATCATTAACGGTAACAATCCGTGGCTTGGGAATAGGCGAGGTAACACCCAGAGATACCTTAAAAATTCTTCGCAAAGAACTTCTAGCAGGTTTAGCCACAGCCTTAGTTTTAGCCACAACGATGATCCTGCTTTCCTTGATTTGGGCGCGACCCCAAGAGCGATGGGTGGCTTTAATTGCCGGAATGGTAATGGCAACTAATACAATTGTGGCTGTTACACTCGGCACTTTACTGCCAATGGCTTTGAAACGACTGAAGCTTGACCCTGCTTTGGTTAGTGGCCCGTTAGTGACTACAATGCTAGATACAATTGGGTTCTTAACGTTCCTCAGCCTAATTTCTCTAGCTTTAAACCTTTTCCATTTACCAACTTAAAAGGATTGGGCGTTAGGAGTTAGGAGTTAGGAGTTAGGAGTTAAGAGTTAGGAGTTAAGAGTTAGGAGTTTTGTTCATCTCCCTCATCCCCCTCATCCCCCTCATCTCCCTCATCCCCCTCATCCCCCCACTCCCAAAATTCTATGCCTACTGCCACTTGGAATCGTCATCACATTCTTTCCCTGGCTGACTTCACCACAACTGAATATGATACTGTTTTGCAAACTGCTGCTAGTTTTCAAGAGGTGCTATCACGGCGGACGAAGAAAGTGCCAACCTTACAGGGACAGGTGGTGGCTAATTTATTTTTTGAACCGTCTACTCGGACTCGCAGTAGTTTTGAACTCGCTGCCAAACGCTTAAGTGCAGATACGCTGAACTTCGCCGCAGCCACATCTTCTATGACTAAAGGAGAGACAATTCTCGACACGGCGAAGACCTATTTGGCTATGGGAACTGATATTATGGTAGTCCGCCATCGAGAGGCAGGAGTACCCAATGCGATCGCGGCTGAAATGGATCGTCTAGGTGTAAAAGTTAGCGTCCTCAATGCTGGTGATGGTCAACATGAACATCCTTCCCAAGCACTGCTAGATTTATTTACCATAACTACTCTAATTGACCCAGCTAGTCCCAGACTGGAACTTTTAAAGGGGAAAAAGATGGCGATTATTGGGGATATTCTTCATTCTCGTGTGGCGCGATCGAATATTTGGAGTTTAATTGCTAGTGGTGCCGAAGTGCATCTAGCAGCACCACCAACCCTCTTACCCAAGTTATTTGCTGAGTTTATCTCAGAGGAAGTAGTAGGCAGAAGTCAGGAGGTAACTGAGCGTAGTCGAAGTGAGTCAGGAGTCAGAAGTAATTCCCCCACTCCCCAACTATTTCTACACTGGCAATTAGAACCAGCTTTACAGAATGCTGATTTTGTCATGACTTTACGTTTGCAAAAGGAACGCATGACAGCTCATTTACTGCCAAGTTTGCGAGAATATCATCAGCTATTTGGGATTACACGCACAAAACTGCAACTTTGTCAACCTAATGTTAAAGTTTTGCATCCAGGGCCAGTTAACCGTGGTGTTGAAATTAGTTCTGAGTTGATGGATGACCCAGAATTTAGTCTTATTCAATCGCAAGTTACTAGCGGTGTCGCCGTTCGTATGGCCCTACTGTATTTGTTAGGTAGCGGCAAGGCTTAATTAGTATATTTTTGTCCCAAGTCCAATATATCCTAATACGGTTCACTTAAAGCTGAAACTCTTTTTTTTACGAACCACAGAGGCGCAGAGGGCACAGAGAGAAGAGAGAAAGAGAGGGAAGAAATGCTTAACCCAAACGTATTGCAATATATCTAATAGACAGACATCTGGTAGAAATTAAATATGCGTTACCCAGAACCCTTGTAGAGACGTAGCAGTGCTACGTCAAAACAATTCTTTTTGGGAGATGTCTAATGATGAGTAAAGATTTTAAAGTGATGAGTTAAGAGTTATATTCAACTCCTAACTTTACACTTTCTCAGTTCTATTCACCAGTAATCGACAATTCATTCACCCAGATTTTCGGGCAAACTCCACCTGGCGTTAACTCTGGCTCTTTTTCTACATAAATAATTGACTTTAAGAGTTCTAAGAAGTCGCCAGCAACAGTTGCTGACTCAATACTTGTCTTAACACCCTGATTAACTAGCCAACCATCAAAGGGCAAAGAAAAGGAACCTTGCAAGGATTTAACTCCAGCATGGAGAGCTTGTAAATCATCGATAAAAATCACATTTTCAGCCTTTTCTAAGCTCAACTCTTGCTCAGGAGTTGCTGTTGAAAAAACGTGATAAAAATTGGGACTGACGCTAACTTTTGCGCCAATACTAGCATTACCTGTCGGCTGGGCATTTAACCTTTTAGCAGTGCCTGCACTATGAAGAAATCCTGTTAAAATGCCATTTTCAATCAATGAAATCTGACGAGTAGGAGTTCCTTCCCCATCAAAAGTTTCTGCACCTACGTTAGCTGGGTGCAATGCATCATCATCAACTGAAAGTAGAGGAGAAGCAATTTGCTTACCTAAATCATCAGGTGTAGATAGACTTTGATTGTCCAAAATACTTTGGGCATTGAACAAGTTAGAAAAACCACCCAACAGACTTAAGAAAGCTTCCGGTGAAAAAACAACTCGATATTTACCAGTTTTGATTTTTTCATAATTCAAATGACTGATAGTTTTATCTGCGGTTTCTTTGATGCAACCATTAATATCTAGATTATCTAAACTCTGGTTGATTCTATAAGCGCCTGCACTGCGAGGTTTTTTCCCTTCTTCCTCAGTTTTGCTATAAAGATAAACTGATGCCAAGGAGTGAGATTCAGTTCTCACTGCACCGTCGCTATTGAGATAGAATCTGTCAACATCCCTTTGTGATAACCCGTTATAAGGTACACCTTTAATTGCTGGATGAGCTGCTAGTAATTCTTTTTCAGCTACCAACAATTTTTCTATAAGTTCAGCAACAGGTGCTTGGGGTGTCTTATCCAGAGGTTTATTTGCGATAGGAACAGTAGCTTCTGGACTAAAATCAGGAACATTTTCTTTAACTCCAAAGAAACTAGCTTCGTAGGCAGTTTTTAAAGCTAATTCCAGTCCTTTAGGGTCTACATCTGTGGTGCTGGTGACACCCATTGTATTATCTTCATTCCAAACACGAACAGTAACACCAGAGCGATTTGAAGCTTTGACTTGTTTTGGCTCACCTTGGTCTACTTGCACACTAGTGTCATCTACTGTTGAGCCATAAATGTCGAATTTTTTAATGCCAAGCTTATCGGCATTGTTCTTGGCAGAATTTGCAATTTCATTGATATTCGGCATAGTCAATTTTTGATTTTAGATTTTGGACTAATTATTATCGTCCACCGACGGTAATAGAATCAACCTTGATATGGGGTTGTCCTACTGTGGTGTAAATACTGCCACTGACAGAGCCACAAAAACCTGGTGCAATTTCCAAATCTTGGGAACACATGGAAATTTTGTTCATAATTTCCTTGGCTTCACCGATAAGAATTGCTCCCTTTAACGGTTTACTGATTTTGCCATTTTCAATCAAATAAGCTTCATCAACACTAAAGTTAAATTGACCTGTAGCACCAACGCTACCACCACCCATCTTTTTACAGTAAATACCTTTATCAACAGAGGCAAATAATTCATCAATGGTGTGTTCGCCAGAATCAATATAAGTATTACGCATCCGGCTAGCAGCAGCAAAGGTATAATTTTGGCGACGTCCACTTCCCGTTCTGGGGTGTCCGGTGCGTGTAGAGCCTGTTCTATCTGCAAGGAAGTTTTTCAGAACGCCTTTTTCAATTAATAGGGTTCTTTGAGCGGGCATACCTTCGTCATCCATATCAATTGTCCCGAAGGCATTTTCAGAACGCCCTTCATCCCAGGCTGTCAAACTTTCGTGGGCAATTTTTTCGCCTTTTTTGTTAGCAAAGGGAGAGGTATTGCGTTCAATTTGAGTGGTTTCTAGGAGGTGTCCGCAAGCTTCGTGGAAGATTACGCCGCCAAAGTGGTTGGCCATAATGATGGGGTAAGTACCCGATTCCACATAATCTGCATAGAGCATTTTTCCAGCAGATTCAGCTATTTTCTCAGCAGCTTGTTGAGAATCCCAAGTTCTCAAGAAGTTGGCATCGCTAGTGTTACCTGCGCGATCGCTAATTGAGGTACGATTACTACCATCAGCACACAACAGGTTAAATCCCACTGACTGGGTGAGGCGAATATCACGGGCAAAAGTACCGTCACTGGCGGCGACTAAAACTTCTTGCCAATCCCGGAAATAGGTAGCACGGCGCGATTGGATGTGGCTAGCTTTTTGCTTCAGGTGGGCAGTACCATCAAGGAGAACTTCTCCCATTTCTCGGATGGAACTACAGACTGGTAGCCATGCATCTTTACCTCTTTTGGTGGCGTAATCTCTCAGTAATTCTAGATTGATTTCTGGAATGAAAGCTTTAGGAGTGGGTAGTTGCAATCCTAAGATAGAAAGACCTTTTTCTAAGGCTGCTTTCAAACCGGAAAAAGAAAGGTCATTGGTGCTAACGTAGCAGTCAGCTTTACCGCGAAATACTCTGACTCCCGCCCCTGTAGACAAACTGGGTGAAATACTAGTGATGGAGTCGTCTTCTGCAAGACAACTAATATAGTTGCGACGCTCTAAAAATAATTCAATGAAGTCAGCGCCTGCGGCGCGTCCTAGTCCCAGCAGGGTAGCCAGAGGGGCTTCCCAGGTTTCATCGAAACGCTCTGGTGTGGAGGAATATTGAAGGGTGGGAAGTTGATTCGAGAGAAGTAGCGTACTTGTAAGCATGAGTAGCCTCGTCTGCTGGCGTAGTTCAGAGATTTGACTGAAAAATCCTGGTGTGTTCAGTCTAACAAATGAGCGAAAGTCATCGTTGAGCGAAAGGCGGTGTGGATTTCCGTTCTGTAAAACTTACCCAAAACTACCCAGGTCTAGACTTAACTGGACATGAGCAGTTTTGATGTTTACTTCCTGATTCATCGTAGTCTCAAGATGACTCTTGAGAGGTTTGTCTACTCCGCAGGCTGACACGGTGGAACTCACCGCCAAGTCTGAACGACTCGGAATAAAAATTCCCTCAAACCATCGCTCAATATTTTTCGCCGCGTTTAAGTCTCTGTCTTCTGTGTGACCACAATCAGGACAAATGTAAACGCGGTTCTTTAATGGCATTTTATGACGATGATTGCCGCAGTTAGAGCAAATCTGAGAGCTTGGGAAAAACCTATCTACTAGGATTAACTTGCTTTGGAATTTTTCAGTTTTGTATTCTAATTGCCGTTGAAATTCGTACATACCACAATCAGCAATCGCACCTGCTAATTTATGGTTTTTCAAGAATGCCTTAACATGCAAATCCTCAATTCTAACTTCGCTGTGGTTTTTGGGGAGGTGATGAGTTAGTTTGTGAATTGCATCTTGACGAATATTTGATACTTTGGCATGAATTTTGGCAAGTTTTCTAACTGCTTTACTGCGATTTTTAGAACCTTTAACTTTTTTGCTTACACGACGTTGAGAACGCTTTAAACGTTTACTCATACGGCGATAAGCTTTGGGGTTAGAAAACACTTTACCATCACTACAAACAGCTAATTCTTTAATGCCGATATCAACGCCAACAGTAGGTCTATCGCTGAAAACAGTTGGTTGTTCTGTTTCGTATTTGATAGCGATAAACCATCTGTTAGCTTGTCTTGAAATCACGCAATTAGGAACATCGTGTTGAGATTTTATTTCAGCAACTAACTTTTTATGTAAATCAATTGCTGAGGGAATCTTAACAGATTTATCGTCTTTACGAATTTCTAAGACATTCTGTATAGTTGCGTTTGCCCAATTATAAGCATGACGCGCTACACCAGAAGCTTTACGAAATAACGTCTCTTGCTTGTTATTTGGTATCAGTGCTGTTTGGAATGAAAGTAGCATTGATTCGACCTCTAAGCTTGTGGTGCGTTACCCTCTGCTAAATATTATTAATGTCTTCGTGAGATGGAAAGTAGAATCATGAGCATAATGCTTCTTCCTAAGTAAAAATCGAACTTAAGTAGAGCGACGCAAATAAAGCTAACTAGCTAAGGCTGTCATTTGTCATTTGTCATTTGTCATTTGTCATTTGTCATTTGTCATTTGTCATTTGTCATTTGTCATTTGTCCTTCGTCCTTCGTCCTTCGTCATTATATAAGGGTTTAAGGTGTATTTACGTTTCATAATATAGTTTGGTTTATTTTTGCCAACTTACTTATTCGCCAAAATTAAGTTAATTTATGTCAGATTTTCGTAAAGAAATCAGAATTTGTTTTATTGGTGAATCCTTTGTCAATGGCACAGGTGATCCAGAGTTTCTGGGTTGGACAGGTAGAGTGTGCCGCAATGCTGAGTCAAGAGGATACGCTATCACCCATTACAATTTGGGGGTGCGGGCTGAGACAAGTCGGTATCTCAAACAACGTTGGTACTCGGAAGTCTCCTATCGTCTCCCAAGAGAATACGATGGTCGAGTAGTGTTTTCCTTTGGGGCAAACGATTCAGGATGGGCGGGTAAACAGCAAGGAATCGAACTGTCAGAGTCGATCGCAAATGCTCGCAATATCTTAAGCCAAGCAAAGCAACTCTATCCGATCTTGATGGTTAGTCCACCACCCTGTGGTGATAATCACATTCTTGCCAATCTTTCACAGGAATTCGCATTGGTTTGCGATCAACTAGATGTTCCATATCTTGATGTCTTTTCCAGTTTGCTAAAGTCGCCAATTTGGCTAGCAGAAGCAAAAGCCAATGACGGCGCTCACCCAAAAGCAGATGGTTATACAGAATTTGCCGCGATCGTACAAAGCTGGCAAGGTTGGTTAAATTGGTTCACACCTTAAAAATGCCGACATCCTTATCTTAATTGGCTAATTATGGCTGAGTCGATTTGTTGCATAGGGTTTTAGTTGTGCGATCGCATTCTATTGGGAGCATCCCAATGCAAGCTTAAATCTTTTCCCTCACCCCCATCTTGGCAGAGGGGAGACATAATTTTAGTTACCCGAATCCCAAACATGGGATTCGGGGTTAGGGCTATCAAGGTTTTTGCACATTTGGGATGCTCCCAACCTATGTAGATCATGGGAGGCTATTAATATCACCTGCACGGGTAACTTTAACAACACTTGCGCTAAATCACAGCTAACTTAATGATAGAGTATATTTGGAGAAAAAGGTATGCCTAACCACATAATAACATACTAATAGGTGATTAAATGTAAAGTTTAGATAAAACTTGGGAAAATACTATGAATCGAAGTATGGCAATTACTAAACTCCCAGAACAGCTAACTGTAATAAAAGTATTATTCAAGTTTTGAGTAACTAGGTTCAGTCAATAAAGCCAGGAAATATTTGGCTTTATTTTCCTCAGTTATTACACATAGTCGTTCTGTAAGATGAAATTATGAAGATCAACTCATCTAACTCCCTATTAACAGTACCAACTGGCCCACTAAAAATTTCAGATTTGCCCCCTAAGCGTGTCGGCACAAGTAGTAAATCTACCCATCTTTCTCTAATAATTCCTACTTATAAAGAGCGTGACAATATTAATAATGTAGTCCGTATATTAAGTCAATTATTGGATGAATCTATTCCAGGACACTACGAACTGATTGTGGTAGACGATGATAGCCCAGACCGAACTTGGGAAATAGCACAATCCTTGACGGCAAAATACCCTCAGTTGCGGGTGATGCGACGCCAACGGGAACGGGGGCTGTCTTCAGCAGTAATTCGTGGGTGGCAAGCAGCAAGTGGGAGTGTGTTGGGGGTGATTGATGGAGATTTGCAGCATCCGCCAGAGGTGCTGATGCAATTGTTGCGTAGTGTTGAGGAAGGAGCAGATTTGGCAGTAGCCAGCCGTCATCTCGATGGAGGTGGTGTTAGTAGGTGGAGTATTGTGAGGCGTTTCTTGTCTCGTGGCGCTCAGATGTTAGGCTTGGTGATCTTACCGGGGGTACTGGGCAGAGTTTCCGACCCCATGAGTGGTTATTTTCTGGTGCGCCGGAGTGCGATCGCAGGTGCAACACTCAATCCAGTCGGATATAAAATTCTCTTAGAAGTAATCGGGCGGGGAAAGGTAGACCAACTTGCTGAGGTTGGGTATGTGTTTTGCGAACGTAAACGGGGTGAGAGTAAAGTTACATGGAAGCAATATATAGATTACATCCACCACTTAGTGCGGTTGCGGCTTTCCACAGGCAGAGTAGGACGATTGAGTAAAAAAGTCAATTTCCCCATTGGTCGATTCCTCCGCTTTGGATTGGTTGGCTTTAGTGGGGTATTTGTGGATATGGCAGTGCTTTACTTGCTCAGTGATCCGAGTACCTTAGCTTGGCTACTGATACCCAGCAAAATTATTGCCGGTGAGATTGCGATTTTAAATAATTTCTTCTGGAATGACGCTTGGACGTTTGCTGATGTCAGCACCAGACAGCAAGAATGGCATCAACGCCTGAAGCGGTTTTTGAAATTCAACGCCATTTGCCTTGCTGGACTCCTATTGAATGTACTGATATTAAATTTGGTATTCAATTTTATTATTCCTAACCGTTATATTGCTAACTTGATTGCGATCGCAATTGCTACCATCTGGAATTTCTGGATGAATTTCAAACTTAGCTGGCGCGTCACCGATGTTAAATAGTCACAACGAGGGATTTGAGATTTTGATTTTTGTTTTTAAACTTTAGAACGAACTTAAATCTCAAACGTCAAATCTATAAATCCATTCGTCTGAGGCTCGGCAATGAGAGTTTTTTTCCAAGGTGTATTTTATTTTTACAGAAAAATTATCTCATTGCTACCTGCATCTGCTATCCATTTCCTACCTCTGGCAGATACAAACTTTGGCTCACAACACAAGGATTGGTATAATTGGCAGGCTTACCTGCCTTCTTCCTGGCTTCACCCCTTGCTAAACTTGATTTGGTTGATCATCGGCATCAGCTTACGCTTCGCCAACTTAACTGCAAAGCCTCCTTGGACTGATGAGTTTTCTACCTTGGTATTTAGCTTGGGGAATACTTTTTTAGCAGTACCCCTAGATCAAGCGATCGCAGCTGATATTCTATTGCAACCACTGCAACCAAACCCAGGTAATAGTATTGGTGATGTGGTTCATAACTTAGTTACACAAGATACTCATCCACCACTGTATTTTGCACTAGCTTACCTGTGGATGAAATTATTTCCCAGCGACGGAGGATTAGTATCGCTGTTTGCGGCGCGATCGCTACCAGCGCTCATCGGCGCTGCCTCTATTCCGTGTATTTACGTATTAGGCAAAGTAGCGTTTCGTTCTCCATTGGTGGGACACTTGGCTGCTGCGATGATGGCAATATCACCCTATGGCGTATTTTTAGCACAAGAAGCACGCCATTACAGTTTGGCTGCCTTATGGGTAACTGCTTCCCTCACCTGCTTAGTAATTGCCACACGTCATATTCAAAACCGCACACCTTTACCTATATGGATTGCATTTTTATGGTTAGAAATTAATGCTTTAGGTGTTGCGACTCATTACTTTTTCACCCTCACTCTCTGCACAGAAGCTGTAGTTTTGATTTTTCTTGCTTGGCTTCAATTGCAGACTAACAGCAAATTTTCTCTCTTCTTCTCTCCTCCCTGGCGGCGCATCTATGCCGTTGCCACAGGTACTTTTGTGGCGAGTTTAATTTGGCTACCAATCTTTTTAGAGAATCGAAATCGTAGTAATTTGACCGAATGGATTCAGGGTTCCCGTGTCGGACTAGATTGGTTAAGTCCAATTTTTCAAGCTTTAGGAACATTGATTGCAATGATTTGCCTGTTACCAGTTGAGTCTTCACAGCTATTGCTTGTAATTCCTTCGGGAGTGGTGATGTTGATTTTCTTTATTTGGGCAGTACCAATTTTGCTGCGTGGCATCAAGATTCAACTACAGCAACCAGAAAGCCGGATGATGATTCAAGTGTTTATGGGAGTTGTGATCAGTGCGATCGCTTTATTCTTTATCTTTACGTACTTTTTCGGAATCGATCTCACCAGAGGGGCCCGCTATAACTTTGTTTACTTTCCGGCGATCATTGTTTTACTAGGAGCAAGTCTGGCAGTGTGTTGGCATCCTCCCAAGGAAATAAAAAGCATAGGCAAATGGGGCATAAACGGCAAAAAAGCCGTGATCTTAATTTGGTTAATGGGATTCTTCAGTGCAGTTACAGTCTTCTGCAATCTCGGCTATCAAAAATATTATCGTCCTGACCTATTTGTGCAACTAATCCAACAAATATCACCAGTGCCAGTACTGATTGCCACTACCCACAAAACTTATGTACACACTGGGGAAATGATGGGGGTAGCTAGGGAATTTAAAGTTGCTAATTCACCCCAAAAACCTCTGTTTCTCCTTGCCCATCAAGATAAAGACCCGAATACTTCGACTATCGCTCTAGAATATACTTTAAAGAAATTACCACGGCCTTTTGACTTGTGGCTGGTAAACTTTCACACTCCGGTAGCAGAAGCTGTCAAAACGTGCGTTATATCTGATACTAAATCTTTGCCAAGGGTAGATGGCTACGAATATGAACTTTATCATTGTCAGCAGAATTAAGTATTTAAGCTATTTCTAGCTGAAATTTTGGCTTCTTCACCCGCCTGGAACTAAAGTTCTTTGGCTTTTAGCTAAAGTCTACTGAAGACTAAAGATTTAGGACTTACGCAATAACTCTCTGAAACTCTTATTAACGTGAGTTCGATGAACCTCTCCCTCGCAGCCTGCCTCTGGGAAGTTCCTCAAATATCGATATCCATAGGAGACTAGAGAAAGAAGAAGAAGAAAATATATCTGACAAGTTTTCAAGCAGCGAAGGCTGTAAATAGCTAAGGAGGATTTATGCGTGCAGTACTGATGGCGGGGGGTTCGGGAACGCGGCTTCGCCCGTTAACTTGCGATCTGCCCAAACCGATGGTGCCGATCCTTAATCGACCAATTGCCGAACATATTATCAATCTCCTCAAACGACATCAAATTACCGAAGTTATTGCGACATTGCATTATTTACCTGATGTCTTGCGAGACTACTTTCAGGATGGCAGCGATTTTGGTGTCCAGATGACCTATGCCGTGGAAGAAGATCAGCCTTTAGGTACAGCAGGCTGTGTGAAAAACATTGCCGAACTTCTTGATGAAACTTTTTTAGTCATTAGCGGTGATAGCATAACAGATTTCGACCTGACGGCAGCGATCGCATTTCACAAACAAAAAAAGTCAAAAGCTACTTTGATTTTAACCAGGGTTCCTAACCCAATTGAATTTGGGGTGGTGATTACCGATGAAGAAGGACGAATTCGGCGATTTTTAGAAAAACCCTCTAGTAGTGAAATTTTTTCAGATACTGTCAACACTGGCACTTACATTCTCGAACCAGAAGTTTTGGAATATCTGCCAGCAAACGTTGAATGCGACTTTTCTAAAGATTTATTCCCCTTACTATTAGCAAAAGATGAGCTAATGTATGGTTACATTGCTCAGGGTTACTGGTGTGATGTTGGTCACTTAGATGCCTATCGCGAAGCTCAGTATGACGCTTTAGATCGGAAAGTGCAACTAGATTTTGCCTACAAAGAAGTTTCTCATGAGTTGTGGGTAGGCCAAAATACTTACATCGACCAGACGGCTGTGATTGAAACCCCAGCAGTAATTGGTGATAATTGCCGCATCGGCGCAAGAGTACAAATTGAGGCAGGAACCGTAATTGGTGATAATGTTACTATCGGTGCTGATGCTAATCTCAAACGTCCCATAGTGTGGAATGGGGCATTTATTGGCGATGAAGCACATCTTTCTGCCTGCGTGATTTCCCGTGGTACTCGTGTAGACCGCCGCGCTCAAGTATTAGAAGCTGCTGTTGTCGGTTCGCTTTCCACGGTAGGAGAAGAAGCCCAAATTAGCCCTGGCGTGCGCGTTTGGCCCAGTAAAAAGATTGAGTCAGGGGCAGTTTTAAACATTAACTTGATTTGGGGGAACACCGCCCAACGAAATTTATTTGGGCAACGTGGTGTACAAGGATTAGCTAATATCGACATCACTCCAGAATTCGCAGTCAAATTGGGAGCTGCTTACGGTTCTACCTTAAAACCTGGTTCTAAGGTAACGGTTTCCCGTGACCAGCGTAATGTCTCTCGGATGGTGACGCGATCGCTGATTGCTGGTTTAATGTCAGTAGGTATTGATATTCAAAACCTCGATGCTACTGCTATCCCCATCGCCCGCACGGTTATACCCACAATGTCGGTAGCTGGTGGTATCCATGTGCGGGTACACCCCGATCGCCCTGACTACATTTTGATTGAATTCATGGATACTAAGGGCATTAATATCTCCAAAGCCCTGGAAAAGAAAATTGAAGGGGCTTACTTTAAGGAAGATATGCGGCGGGCGCTAATTCATGAAATTGGTGATGTATCTTATCCTAGCCAAGTCATGGATCGCTACTGTACTGCTTTTGAAAAACTTTTGCACGTTCATACACTCCGCAACAGTCGGGCAAAAGTGGTGATTGACTATGTTTATGCAGTATCGGGGGCAGTTTTACCCCAAATGTTAGATAAGTTTGGTGCTGATGCAGTTGTATTGAATGCCAGTGTCAATAAAACGGCGATGTCAATCACTAACCGCGAAGGACTGCTGACTCAGTTAGGTCATGTAGTGGAGGCATTAAAAGCTAACTTTGGTGTGCAAGTATCCGCTAATGGGGAACAACTAATTTTAGTTGATGAATCAGGCTACCCAATTCGTGGGGAAACTTTAACAGCGCTGATGGTAGACATGATATTAACTGCTAACCCTAGAGGAACGGTAGTAGTGCCAGTTCATGCTTCTAGTGCTATTGAACAAGTTGCTCGTCGTCATGATGGTAGAGTGATTCGCACTAAAGCTAACCCTACAGCTTTAATGGAGGCTTGTCAAAAAAATCCAAACGTGGTATTGGGAGGTAGTGGAGAGACTGGTTTTATTTTCCCGCAACTGCATCCGGGATTTGATTCCATGTTCTGCATTGCGAAGATAATTGAGATGTTAACCATACAGGAGCGATCGCTTGCTGCTGCGCGATCGGAATTACCCCGTGTAATTCACAAAACTTATACAGTCCGTTGCCCGTGGACAGCTAAGGGTGCTTTGATGCGTTACCTAGTCGAAACTCACCCAGCCCAAAACCTAGAACTGATTGATGGAGTGAAAATTTGTCAACCCTACGATGACAGTTGGCTGTTAGTTTTACCAGATGCCAGCGAACCACTGGTGCATTTGTATGCAAATAGCAACGATCGCGAATGGGTAGATGAGACTGTGAGAAACTACCGCACCCGTGTCCAAACTTTTGTGGAAAGACAACAAGAATATCAACCAGCCGAGGTGTAATTCGTAATTCGTAATTCGTAATTGAATTCTTTAATTACGAACTACGAATTAGCAATTACGAATTATGCTAAGAGGGGTTTCAAATTATCATTGAGAACATTCTGGTAAATTTTTCTTAGCGTAATTACAATCAAAATAAATTAAAGCTTCCCTACTAGAAGGAAATGCTCTAGTCGTGGAGTCCGGGTCACTTTCTCGACTTGCTTCATACAGCCAAACTTTCAAATAGTAATAATTATTATCATCGGTAGACCATAATTCATAGCGGTAATCACCTCCTGAACCCTGACTATTTAAATAGTCAGCTAGTACTTTATTTGATGCAGACAGCAAGCTTAATACTGTCAAAACAGGAATTACGGCTACCTTTAGTATTTGGATTAATTTCATAAATGCACAAAAAATTTACCTTCTCTAGCTTTGTATACTGATGTGTTTTTTGTAACGAGTAATTATTCGGAATATTGTGTGAGGATATCGTAACCCACTTAAAAGAAGTTGGCAGCCCATCCTTGTTGGAGTGGAAGGAACCCGCCGTCAGTCTTTTTGGTTTGTTTTCTGAAATTATTTACAAAAATTTACTTAGATTAACTGATAAATTTTTTCAATAAGTCTGATAGTATATCTTCAGACTTATTGAGATAGATATTCATTAAGTCAACAATCAATTTCAGGTATTTCAAAACTTTCTCAGGAGGTAACGTCATGACAAGGATGGCTGTTCAAACACCGGAGTCGATTCCCTGGTGGGCAGGGAACGCCCGGTTAACCAACCTTTCAGGGCGACTTTTGGGCGCTCACGTTGCTCATGCAGGGTTAATTGTTCTCTGGGCTGGTGCAACGACCCTTTTTGAACTTGCCCACTTTAACCAAGCGCAACCAATGTACGAACAGGGGTTGATTCTATTGCCTCATTTAGCAACCCTCGGCTGGGGTGTAGGAAGTGGTGGACAGATAGTAGATACCTATCCTTACTTCGTCATTGGAGTATTGCACCTAATTAGCTCCGCCTTCCTGGGACTTGGTGGCATCTTTCATGCCCTACGTGGCCCCGCCATCTTAGAAGAGAGATTCTCCTTCTTTGGCTATCGCTGGGAAGATGCTAATAAAATGACCACTATTCTGGGTATTCACCTAGTATTGCTGGGTCTGGGAGCCGGTTTACTAGTTGCCAAAGCTATGTTCTTTGGCGGCTTGTACGATTCTACGGTGGGTGAAGTGCGCGTAGTTTCTAGCCCCACCTGGAACTCCGCCGTAATTTTTGGCTACTTATTTGGCGGCGGTGGCAAACACTGGATTGCTGGAGTTAATAACCTAGAAGACTTGGTTGGTGGTCACATTTGGGTCAGCATTCTCTGCATTGGAGGCGGTATCTGGCACATTACTACTCAACCTTTCGGCTGGGCAAAGCAGCTTTTTATCTGGTCAGGAGAAGCATACCTTTCTTACAGCTTGGGTGCTTTAGCTCTCATGGGTTTAATTGCTGCCTATTTTGTCTCAGTCAACACACTAGCTTACCCACCCGAATTTTATGGCCCAGCCCTGAGTATTGGGTTTGACCGCTTCCCCTACTTCCAGAGTGGAGATTTATTATCCTCTCGCGTTTGGCTGGCGAATGCTCACTTCTGGCTAGGTTTCTTCTTTCTTCAAGGGCATCTCTGGCACGCTTTACGGGCTGCTGGATTTGACTTCTCAAAGGGTAGAGTCATCCGTTCAACTCGTGGGGAGGCAATTTAACAATGACAACTGCAACAATAACAACCCAAGAATCGGGTTGGTGGGCTGGCAATGCCCGATTCATTAACCTGTCGGGTAAGCTTTTAGGCGCTCACATTGCTCATGGTGGGTTGATTGTTCTGTGGGCAGGAGCAATGACCTTGTTTGAAATCACCAAATATAATCCCGCACAACCGATGTATGAGCAGGGGTTAATCTTACTGCCCCATTTAGCAACCTTGGGATTTGGTGTTGGTGATGGTGGTCAAATTATTGATACCTATCCCTATTTTGTCATTGGTGTTTTACATCTGATTAGTTCAGCAGTACTGGGTGCTGGTGGCATTTACCACGCCCTTTTAGGCCCGGAAGTCTTAAGTGAAAACACCTCTTTTCCTGGCTTCTTTGGCTATGACTGGAAAGATGAAGACAAGATGACCACTATTATCGGCATTCATCTGCTGTTGTTGGGGTTTGGGGCGTGGTTATTGGTAGCGAAGGCGCTATTTTGGGGCGGACTTTACGATCCGGCAGTAGCATCTGTGCGAGTAATTACTGAACCGACTATTAACCCTGGTCGCATCTTTGGCTATCTCTTCGGTGCTTTTGGTGAACAGGGGATGGCAGCAGTTAATAATCTAGAAGATGTCATTGGTGGACATATTTGGGTAGGAATACTCTGCATTGCCGGAGGATTTTGGCACATTCTCACCAAGCCTTTTGCTTGGGCAAAAAAAATACTGTTTTGGTCTGGTGAAGCTTACCTATCCTATAGCCTGGGCGCTCTGGCTTACATGGGTTTGTTCGCAGCATATTTTGTGACAGTAAACGATACCGTTTATCCCACAGTTTTCTATGGGCCATTAGGACTGAGTACTACTGCATCGGGAGTAATTACAGTTCGTACTTGGCTAGCAACTAGTCACTTTGCTCTGGCAGTTGTATTTTTAGTTGGTCATATCTGGCACGCATTGAGGGTGCGTGTCATAGCAGCTGGACTTGATTTTCAGCAGGGAGTTGTCAATCCTGCGGGGATGCCGGAAATTGGGAATTTTGATACCCCAGTGAATGCTTCGGATATCACGCTAAACTTGTTAGGAAATCTTCCTATTTACCGTCAAGGCTTGTCTCCTTTTTCACGAGGGCTGGAAATTGGCATGGCCCACGGCTACTTCTTGATTGGCCCATTTGTCAAGTTAGGCCCACTGCGGGATACAGAGTTGGCGAATCAAGCAGGGTTACTGGCTACAATCGGTCTGCTGTTAATTTTATCGATTTGCCTCTGGCTGTACGGCAGTGTATCGTTCCAAGGGCGCAAACCTGCCCAAGGGGAGCTACCGGAAAACATCAAAACAGCTAAGTCTTGGAGTGAATTCAATGCTGGGTGGACAGTAGGTAGCTGTGGAGGAGCTTTGTTTGCCTTCCTGCTGTTAACCAATAGCAGTTTGTTTTTCTGAGTTGGACGAACTATACCATTTTGGATTTGAGATTTTAGACTCTGGATTGAGAATTCTTTCTCTTAAAGTAAAGGGTTCTATGAGTCCATCTGTCGCAATCATTTTTCAAATTGGGATTAGATACAAGGCAAATAGGTATCCTTGCGTCAATTATTGCGATCGCGCAGCATTCCGCAGGGAAGAATAATCGCAAATCTATAATATCAGGTGAAAATATGTCGAAAAAAATTGGTCTGTTCTACGGTACTCAAACTGGCAACACTGAATCTGATGCTGAAAAAATTCGGGATGAGTTTGGCGGCGATATTGTAACATTACATCCCATTTACGAGGCGGATACTACCACTTTTGATGAGTATGAATTGCTGATTATTGGCTCTCCCACTTGGGATATTGGTCAACTTCAGAGCGATTGGGAAAGCTTTTTCCCCGATCTGGATCAAATAGATTTTAGTGGTAAGTTGGTTGCCTATTTTGGTGATGGCGACCAATATGGCTATGGCGATAACTTTCAGGATGCAATGGGAATTCTGGAAGAAAAAATTTCCCAGCGAGGCGGTAAAACAGTTGGCTATTGGCCAACTGAGGGATATGACTTTGATCAATCTAGAGCTTTGAAAAATGGCAAGTTTGTGGGATTGGCACTTGATGAAGGTAGTCAATCTGATTTAACAGACGAGCGAATTAAAACTTGGGTTGCTCAGTTGAAGACAGAATTTGGTTTGTAGAAAGCGAATAGAACTGCCTGCGGCAGCGGCTACACAAACAAAGTCCGCCTCCGCCGACTAAGCGAAAATTAAGGTTTTGCTTGTGTAGACGAGGTTTCTAACCACCGATTTAACCGTTATATATGTTTGTAGTAAGGACTTTAGTCCTTGGTTTTTCAGCACTAAAGTCCTTACTACGAACCTACGAACCTCTAAAAACTTTTGCGACAGACCACTAGTGAAATTGATAATTTAGAAGTTATAGGTATTTATGTCTGATTCATTTGATGTTCTGTGGTTAAGTGCTAGTCCTGCTTTACAGCGTTTTGATAAACCATTACTTGAATACTTATCGGGGTATATAAATGTCGCCCAGTGGGAATACCAGCAAACCAAAGATGAACCCAGTTCCATAGATCAGGCTGTGGAGTTGCTGTATGACTTTTTAGAATGGCGCGATCGCCCTGTGCATTTAGCAGGTCATGGGATAGGTGGTGCGATCGCCTTAAACTTTGCTCGTCGATTTCCCCAAAGAGTGCGATCGCTCACCCTGCTGGCTGTAGCAGCTCAACCTGCAAACAATTGGCACGCTCACTATTATTTCCAACGACAGCTTTTTAGCATCAGCCGTGACCTAATTTTAGCAAACAGTGTTCGCAGTCTTTTTGGAAATCAACCAGCTCATACTGCTAAGAAGTTAGTAGCTGCCTTAGATAAAGATTTAGAACAATCTCCCTCGCAACACTCTTTATTTAAGTTGGTTTATTCACCCAAGGGCGGAGTTTCTATGCCAATGATGGTATGCGGTAGCAAGAGTGATCCGGTGGTCAACCCACATACATTGCATGACTGGTTAAATTGGTTCAAACCAGAAGATAAGCTCTGGGAATGCCCACAAGGGTATCATTTTTTTCACTACTTCTATCCTCAAGAGGTTGGCGAACAGATTTTGAGTTTTTGGCAACACCACCATCCCCATCTACTGGAAGCATCTCCACTATGTATAAAGGCAGAAGCACCCACGTTTAAAAACTAATATTTGCTTGCAGCCAAGAGTAGTTCGAGCGGTGATAGTTACTATTGTCGCTACGCTTGCGCTGCCTATTTTTCCTCCAGTTTTGATGATTACATTTTGTAAAGAGATAGAGTAAATAAGAATTATTTTCAATAAACTAAATTTGTAATCTCAATAATTAGTTATTAACTTCAATAAGTAGAGGAGATGTCAAGAAGTGATATCTGACGATATTCGCTAGCATCTGCGGTCAAAGTGAAGAATATAGCGGTTCTCAATTGCATGGAATACAGACCTAACCCCCAGCCCCTTCCCTGCAAGGGAAGGGGAGTAATATTCAAAGCCTCTCTCCTTTTACGAGAGAGGTTTGGAGAGAGGTCAAACTGTATTGCATCCAAGCGAGAACCGCTATATTTGCTCCCTCAGATAAAAGCTTCGCGTCTAAAGTGGTAGCACTCACGCGACATTTGACTCCTGAAATCAGAACTAACTAATTGAGTATTACTGGCAACAATTAGTAATGGGCTTAACGATGCAGACATACGGCAATCCCAACCTCAAATTTGATTGGTGGACTGGTAACGCCCGCTTCGCCAATCTCTCTGGCTTATTTATCGGCGCTCATGTGGCACAAGCAGCCCTGACGACGCTCTGGGCTGGAGCGTTTACATGGTTTGAAATCGCTCGCTACAATCCCGAAGTACCTATGGGCGAACAGGGGTTGATTTTGCTTCCCCACTTAGCCACCTTGGGTTTTGGTGTGGGCGCAGGTGGTCAGGTAGTTGATACTTACCCTTATTTCGTTATCGGCGCTTTACACTTAATTTCTTCTGCTGTGCTTGGCGCAGGGGCACTTTTCCACACCTTTAAAGCTCCAAAAAACTTAAAAGATACCACTGGTCGCGCTCGGAAATTTCACTTTACATGGGATGACCCGAAAAAACTTGGGTTTATCTTAGGACATCACCTGATTTTCTTGGGAATAGGTGCTTTACTCCTGGTAGGAAAAGCCATGTTCTGGGGAGGATTGTACGATTCAACAATTCACGATGTCCGAGTTGTCACCGACCCCACCCTGAACCCTTTGGTCATTTATGGCTATCAAACTCACTTTGCTACTGTTAACAACTTAGAAGATTTAGTCGGCGGTCATATCTATGTAGGCTTATTGCTCATTGGCGGCGGTATTTGGCACATCCTCATAGAGCCTTTACCTTGGGCGAAAAAGCTTTTAATCTTCTCCGGTGAGGCCATCCTTTCCTACTCTTTAGGCGGTATTGCCTTAGCTGGATTTGTTGCAGCTTACTTTTGTGCAGTGAACACCTTAGCTTATCCCGTGGAATTTTATGGCTCCACCTTGGAAGTAAAACTCGGAGTTAGCCCTTATTTTGCCGACAGCATTAAGTTAGCTAACGGTGGTTATACTTCTAGAGCATGGTTAGCAAATGCTCATTTCTTCTTAGCTTTCTTCTTCTTGCAAGGTCATCTGTGGCACGCCCTGCGAGCAATTGGCGTTGACTTTAGCCGAATAGAAAAGGCAATAAACGCCATTGGTAGTGAATCGTAATAAGTGCTGAGTTTGGAGTTAGGAGTTAGGAGTTTGGAGTTTGGAGTTAGGAGTTTGGAGTTAAAAATTCCTCCTCCACTCCCTACTCACCACTCCCCATTAAAGGTATTTAACTATGACAATTACAACTGATAGAACCTTAGCAGCAGATACAAATTTATCGTGGTTAGTGGGTAATGCTCGTTTAATTGATTTATCTGGTCAATTATTAGGCGCTCACATTGCTCATGCAGGATTAATTATGTTTTGGGTAGGAGCAATAACAATATCTGAAGTTACGCGCTTTGTTCCTAGCGTACCAATGTATGAACAGGGATTGACTTTGTTACCCCACTTAGCAACTTTGGGCTGGGGTGTGGGTGCTGGAGGTGAAGTGGTCGATACCTACTCCTATTTTGTAATTGGCATTTTGCACTTAGTTGCATCTGCTGTGTTGGGTGCAGGTGGACTTTTTCATGTTTTTCGCGCTCCAGCGATTTTATATAATGCCGGTGGACAGACGGCAAAATTTCACTATGAATGGAATGACCCGAAGCAATTGGGTTTAATTTTAGGTCATCACCTAATTATTTTGGGTTTGGGAGCCTTTTTGTTAGTGCTAAAGGCAATGTTTTTTGGTGGTATTTATGATACTAACTTAGGAAATGTTCGCCTAATTAGTAATCCAAATTTAAATCCAGTGACCATTTTTGGCTACTTAGTGGGTCTGAAAGATGGTAACTGGAATCCTTTAGGTATGGCAAGTGTTGATAACTTAGAAGATGTCATTGGTGGTCACATTTGGATTTGCTTCATCTTAATTGCTGGTGGCGTTTGGCATATTCTTGTACAACCTTTTACCTGGATAAGACGAGTTTTGCCCATTGAAAATGGCGAAGAAATTCTTTCTTATAGCTTGCTGGGTTTAGCTTTAATGGCTTGGATTTCTGCCGCGTTCGTGGGATATAACACGACAGTCTTTCCGAGAGAATTTTACGGTTCAGAGCGTCTAGGATTGGCAGATATTCAGTTCTTCCTTGGTGTAGTTGCCTTCTTAGGTTATGTTTGGCACTATTGGCGATCGTCGCATCAAGCTAATAGTTAATTAAGTTTCGTTCAACACTAGCTAAATAAAGTCCAATGCCTGCGGTTAACAGCAGTTGACTGTGGGCATTTTTTGGGAATTTTTATGAGGATAACTAATGTTAACTATGATTTTGTGGGCCTTCTGTGGTTGGACAATAATAATTTTATTTATTGGTAGTGTTTGGTTAACCTTGAAAAAAGGGATAATTCATTTAAAAACGCTGCATGAAATTCCCTGCTCTGGTTGTGAATATTTCACCAACGACTACCGCCTCAAATGTACTGTACACCCAAAAAAAGCTTGTTCTGAGCAAGCGATCGGTTGTATTGATTTTGAACCTAAAACTTCTTCCTGTAATGCTTGCAACAAGGGTAGGCGAAAGCTTTGTTAAATTTATTTGTTTATCAAAAAAGTAAAGGTTCAAAACTGGACTTCGTCCCGCTACGCTAACGTCCGCAAGCGGCGCGAAAAAGCCTTTGGATCTCAAGGTAGGTAAAAACCCCAACGCCATTTGCTTGATGCCGGGGAACCCGTCCACCGCAGTGGCTCCCCCGAAGTGTCTAACTTAATTCAATTACGAATTACTCTCCTACGAATTATTTTTATGCTCTCAGGACTTACGCAAAATCATAAAAAACGAACCGCAAACGCGAGTGCGTCTCCCCTTCTCGCACTTGTGAGAGGCTAGCGCCAAGGGAGAAGGACGCAAAGGAATAAGAGTTTCAAAGAGTTATTGCGTAAGTCCTAGGTCTTTTAAGTAGGTTGGCGCAATTAAAGCTAACTGGCTAAGGCTGTCATTTGTCCTTTGTCATTGGTCACTAGTAAAGATTTTAAGGCTATTTATGTTTCTTAACATACTTTAATTTTTTCGCGCCAACTTACTTACAGTTGGGAGACTTTTGCAAGAGATCTTTTGTATTGTATTGGTGAATAGAATGCGAGGTGCTGAAAATGGCACCTCGCAATAAGTGTCACTTAGTGATGGGAGACTAATCAGAATTAAACAACCACAAAATTATTGTTGGTTAATGACACTCCACCAGATATCTGTGCAAATTGTACCTGAGTAAACCCACTTGCGCTACCATCAAGGTCAAAGTACAGCGCACCTGTAGTGTCGTTGTAGATAAATCTCTGAGCGCTCGTTATTGCAGATGTTCCGATTGTAAATTGACTTGTTTGAAGTGAAGGAGTAGATAACCCGCCACCAAAACCAGTAGCTGATACCTGAATCAGTTCATTAGTGGCGTTGAAGTCATAAAGAGTATCAATGCCTTGATTGTAACCATTGAAAGCAAAGGTGTCAGTACCATCGCCTCCATACAGGCTATCATTACCCTTACCACCTGTGAGGATATCGTTGCCATCGCCACCATTCAATAGGTTATTGCCTGATGAATAGTCAACATTCAAGTAATCGTTACCAGCACCACCATCGAGGGTGTTATTGCCAGAGACAGTATAAACACCGTAAAAGGTGTATAAGGAACTGGAGCCAGAGGCACTAAGAGAATCATTGCCATCGCCACCAGAGAGCAGGTTATTGCCTGATGAATAGTTAGTAACTAAGTAATCGTCACCAGCGCCACCATTGAGGGTGTTATTACCAGAGATAGCATCGAGAGAGAAATCGCCTCGGTAGTCGGTGTAAGAGCCAAAGGCACTAAGAGAATCATTGCCATCGCCACCAGAGAGCAGGTTCTTACCATTTGAATAGTCAGCGTTTAATGTATCGTCACCTGCACCGCCGTTGAGGGTATCATTGCCACTACCGCCCCCGGAAAGGGTATCGTTGCCATTGCTCCCCACAATATAGTCATTGTAGGTTGTACCTGAGATATTTAATTGTTCGATATTCTTGTAGCTAACCAGATTCGCGCCCGCCCGAATCGATCCAGTGTTAGTAGCAGCATTGAATGTCGAAGTGATTCCCCTGGTAGCTTGGTAGCCAGAGAAGGACAACAAATCGTCACCTGTCCCTCCATCTATAGTATCCTTGCCGCGATCGCCCCCGGAAAGGGTATCGTTGCCATTGCTCCCCACAATATAGTCATTGTAGGCTGTACCCAAGACATTTAATCCTTCGATATTCTTGTAGTTAATCACATCCGTGCCCGTTGCGATCGAGCCACTGTTAGTAGCAGCATTGAATGTGGAAGTGATTCCCCCAGTAGCTTCGTAGTCAGAGAACGACAATAAATCATCACCAGTTCCGCCATCTACAGTGTCATTGCCGCTATTTCCGTAGAGCGAGAACCTATCGTTGCCATTGCTCCCGACAATATAGTCATCGTAGACTGTACCTTCAATGTTTAATCCTTCGATATTCTTGTAGTTAATCACATCCATGCCCGCCCGAATCGATCCAGCCTTAGTAGCAGCATCGAAAGTTGAAGTGATTCCCTCATTAGGATAGATATAAGAAACGCTCAACAAATCGTCACCTGCGCCCCCATCTACTGTTTGAGTTGCCCCCTCAGATGGGGAAGTATGTAGGACTAAAGAGAAGGAATCATTGCCATCGCCACCTGAAAGCAGGTTATCACCTGTTGAAAATTTAGCAACTAAATTATCGTCACCAGCGCCACCATCTAGGGTGTTATTGCCAGAGGTGTTAAATACAAAGCGGTAAGCGTCGCTAGAGACACTTAGAGAATCATTGCCATCGCCACCTGAAAGCAGGTTATCACCTGTTGAATAGTCAGCACTTAAATTATCATCACCAGCACCACCATTGAGGGTGTTATTGCCAGAGGCAGGATTGGTAAATCCCTCGAAGTCGTCGTGATACCCAGAGGCGGAGAGAACATCCTTGCCATCACCCCCAGAGAGCAGGTTATTACCTGTTGAAGAATTAGCATTCAATTGATCGTTACCAACACCACCGTCAAGGATGTTATTGCTGGTTGAATAATCAACATTCAACTCATCGTTTCCTTCACCCCCAAAAATCGTATCATTGCCATAACTCGTATCATTGCCGCTACTGCCCCCAAAGAGTAAATCATTGCCATTAGTCCCGACAATCAAGTCAGCGTAGGTTGTACCTCTAACTTCTAATTTTTCGATATTCTTGTAGTTAACCTGATTCGTGGTAGCCGTAATCGAGCCAGTGTTAGTAGCAGCATCGAATGTCGTTGTGATTCCCCCGGTAGCATTGGTATAATACACAGATAAAGAATCTTCACCAGTGCCTCCATCTACCGTTTGAGTTACTAAGGAAGAGGGTGCAGTATCTGGGGCGGATAAATAAAAGATGTCATTGCCATCTTCTCCACTTAGGGTGTTCGTACCCTGGACTTCATTAGCCAAAAAGTAATCATCACCATTCCCGCCTGAAACCCTATTGTTGCCAGTAGAGTAGCTAATCTCAAGGTAGTCATCGCCTATATCCCCACGGAGGATGTTATTGCCAGATGAATAGGACGCATCAAGGGTATCATTGCCCCGATCACCTCGCAGCACGTTGTTACCAGTACCACCAACAAGGGAGTCATCGTCGCTACCACCAAGGAGGGTATCATTGCCCACACCACCAATCAGAGTATCATTCCCACCATCACCGCTCAAAAGGTCGTTGCCACTCAAGCCCTTGATGGTATCATCACCTGTTGTACTCTTGTGGTTAGTACCTAGTAGGGTATCGTTGCCGTTGGTTCCAATGATATTAGACATAACTTTTACCTTATGAATTGATTTTTTGAGTAAGTTCAGTTGTTAGTTGTGGTTAATGCTGTTCGAGGACGCACAGAACTGGCCGAGAGCGATCGCTTTCGACATAACTTTATGCACCCTTGAGGATTAGCAATTTTCTCGAAGATTAGCCCTATTGATGAGCTTGCAAGTAGGGCTTATCTAAATATTTAGGACTGTTTTACTCCCTTCTCGCCAGAAGAATACCTAAGTTTTTTTGACGAACCGCCAACGCGAGTGCGTCTCTCTTTCTCTCAAAGGGAGAGGCTAGCGCCAAGGGAGAAGGACGCCAAGTGAGAGAAAGAAAAATAAATATAGCAGTTCTCTGTTGAGTCCAATATAGGCCTAACCCCCAGCCCCTTCCCTTATAGGGAAGGGGAGTAAGATTCCATTCCTCTCTCCTTTTAGAAGAGAGGAATGCAAGTCAGGTCAAACTGTATTGCATACAAACCAAAAGTGCTACAGGTAATCTTGTAGTGAGAAGCGAGTATGTCTTAAACTCTGTACAAATTTGTAGCGGTTCTTTGGGTGCAGTACAGTTTCAACCTCACTTCCATTCCTCTCTCCTTGTAGGAGAGAGGTTTCGAGTATCACTCCCCTTCCCTTATAGGGAAGAGGCTGTTCTTGTTAGGTCTGTATTCCATGCAATTGGGAACCGCTATATGAGTGCGTATTTAGGAAAACACACGGTTTCAGGCTTTTTTTGCATCCTTGATCCGTAGCGCAACCCAGCCATTGCTGACAAAGCGTCGAAAAGTCAAGCTTCAATGCCTAAAACCCGCACCTCATATTTTTTTGTCAATGCTTAAGTCCTACTGCCGTCAAAATAGAGAACAATTGATCTTGATATGCAAATAATTTTTATACCCTCGTCGTCGGCTATTAACTGTGGGTATACACCTTAAAATAGGGAACATCTGGATAACACTCTAATAATATATCTGAATATTTACTGAGATGTCTATAGCCGGAGATATATCTTTGCATTCTCTTCACATTATTTGACAATGACCGTAATGGTAAGTATTCTCAATTCGCGTTCAACGTGAGCTTTTATGGGAGAGAATAGACATCTGGTGAAATTAATTATGCGTTGTCCGCAATACTTAGTAGGCAAAATTCACGAATTGTGCCTACGTAATTTTTACTAGATGTCTAATACATCGCTATGGACATTCTCCATCTCTGCATCAACTTAATTTTTTGTAGCAATTATAGCACTGCGTCCGTGCAAATCTCAAGTTAGGCAAGAACAAGCTCCTGTTGTAATCATTGATTTACCATGCGTTGTATACTTACCTCTCTTGCCACAGCGACTTGTTTTATGCGAAACGGCAGATTTTTGTTACAAAACTGTACGAAAGAGCATAAAGCCATGAATTCCCGGTGATTGGGGGAAATTATGTTTACAAAAAACTCTAAATGTAAACATTTGTAACAAAAACGATTGTTTCGCGTAAAATTTTCAGTTGGACAGCGAGAGAAAAATAGAGATTCACTTTCGCTTTTGGAGTCTCAGATGCATTATCCCGAACAAGATGAACTAGATGCACATTTATTACAACTGGCGATTTCAGCCCAGCAAAACCCACCGCGATCGCCAGAACGACGACTTGCCTTAGGAAAGCTAGTTAACGGGATTGTGCGCTCCTCTCGACTTTGTCATCCACAAAAAAGTCAATTTCCAGCAGCTATCTATGAAAATATTTATGATGAGGCACGTCAAGAACTTTTACTTTATATTTGTGAAAAAATTGATAAGTATGATGCCGAACGCGGTAGTGTCATGGCATGGGTAAATGTGCTTTTTGATCGGCGATTTTTTAAAGATGCTGTTAGGAAATTTCAGACTTTACCAAGTCTAAAAATAATCACTCTGACTGACCTGGATAATTTGATTACCTCACCGGAAGAACCAACAAATTTCACAGAAATCCTGAAAGAATGTATCGAATCAGATCCAGAAAATATGTTTAAAAATGAACATATAGAAAAATGCCCTCAGGTCAACTTTCAAGTATTGGCAACACGACGACTGATGGGAAAATCCTGGAAAGAGATTTCTACAGAATTTGAAATGAAAGTTCCCACCGTTAGCAGCTTTTATTACCGATGCATAAATAAGTTTTCTTCCAAGTTAAAAGAGTATTGTGTTGGCGATGTAAATTAAAGTAGAGATGAGTAAATAATGAAAAATATTTCAGAGCCTTTAACCTTTACCGTACCCATAAGCTCGTCAGCTCGCGCACTAGCAGAACAGTTTTGTTATCAGCATAGCAATGCCAAAAAAGCTAAACAGGTTTATCTCAATACTTTGGCAGTATCGGCGGTAAAATTCTACCTGCATTGCATGGGGATTGAAACAAATTCCTCAGCAAGTTTAAGTTGGAACCCAGTAATGCAAACAGTCGTAGATACGGCTGATTTACAAATCATCGGTCGAGGTAAAATCGAATGTCTGGCGGTGTTACCGGATGAAAAGGTGATTCATATTTCGCCAGAAGTTTGCTCAGACCGAATTGGCTATATAGCTGTACAGCTTGGTGAATCCCTCAGGGAAGCAACTCTGTTAGGATTTGTGACAACTGTCAGCGAATCTAGCTCTGTAGCTATCAACGAATTGCGATCGCTCGAAGAGTTCATCTTCCAACTGAGTGAAGCACCTGAAAAAATCAAACCACGAACTAACCTAAGCAATTGGTTAATGGATGTTGTTGATGTTGGTTGGCAAACAGTTGAGTCACTTTTGAATCCCCAACCAACAGAGCTAGCTTTTAGATTTCGGTCTGCTGAACAAACTTTAGAGCAAAACCTAGAAACTTCAACTTTTAGTGTGCAAAAAGGTATACTGCTGGACTTAGGGCAACAATCAGAAAGTAAACCAATCGCTTTAATAGTTGGACTGATGCCTGTTACTGAAGAAGAAATAAATATTTGTGTCAAAGTCTGTGCCCTTAGTAGCCAAAAGTATCTACCAGAAGAACTTGAAGTCATGGTGTTAGATGATTCAGGTACTCCTGTGATGCTAGCTACCGCCAGAAGCACCAAGAGTATTCAACTAAACTTTAGTAGCGAATTAGGAGAGCGTTTTAGCATTAAAGTCGCTTTAGGTAATGTCAACTTTATAGAGGCTTTTACAGCTTGAAATGTAGTATAGAGTAATACTGCTGATTTCAGTAACAGTTACTTACTTAAAAAAGATGATTGCTGAGAAGCGTTGTAAAAGAGTTTCTGGATATGATAGTGTTATTTTGATCATCGAAAATCCCTAATTTTAAATGGGTATATGGCAAAGTTAGTTGTTCTGAAACTAGATGGCAATTTGTCGGAACATGGATATCGCGTGTTACTGGAAATTGGAGCAGAAAATGCTCGCCCCAAAATAGAAGTTTCTGGCAATTTACCTGCATCTCCAGAGTTAACTGCTTACCTAAAACAGTGGCAGGATAAATATCGCAGTTTGGGGATGGCTAGCCGGATCAAACCCCAGGAAATTATTTACGATGGCTCCTTCAAAAGTCGAATTGAAAAATGTCGTCAGTCATCTCAATTGTTAAGCGATCGCCTGCATAAATGGCTGAGCTCTGAAGAATTTCGCCACATCAATAATACCTTACGCGAAGAATTAAACCGAGATGAAACAATTCGGGTTTTAATTCGCACCGATGATCGACAACTACAAAAACTTCCTTGGCATTTGTGGGACTTTTTTAGCAGATACTCCCAAGCAGAATTTGCCCTCAGTGCAACAGCTTCAGAAATTCCCAACACAGCACCGCGTAATCAGAAAGTGAGAATTTTAGCGATTTTGGGAAATAGTATTGGAATTGATGTTCAAAAAGATCGCCAATTATTAGAAAATTTACCAAATGCCGAAATAGTTTTTCTAGTAGAACCACAACGTAACGAGTTAAACAACTATTTATGGCAGCAATGGGATATTTTATTTTTCGCGGGGCATAGTGAAAATGCTGATGGTCAAGGTCAGATTTATATTAACAAAACTGATAAATTAGCAATTGACGAGTTAAAGAATGGGTTAAAAAATGCCATCGCCCAAGGTTTGCAGTTGGCAATTTTTAACTCCTGCGATGGTTTGGGACTAGCATCACAACTTGTTTCTTTACACATTCCGCACTTGATTGTCATGCGGGAACCTGTACCAGATGAAGTCGCCCAACAATTTTTAAAGAATTTTCTCCTCGCTTTTTCTAGTGGTAAATCTCTATATCTGGCATTGCGAGAAGCAAGGGAAAAGTTGCAAGGTTTGGAAGATAGATTTCCCAATGCAACTTGGTTACCAGTAATTTTTCAGAACCCTGGGATAATACCACCAATTTGGAAAAATTTATTCTCCCCAAAGATTGATTTAAAACGTATTTTACTTACCATACTGCTGGTGAGTTTACTAGTGACAACAAGTGTAATGGGAGTGCGTTATGTGGGGATGTTGCAACAAAGCGAATTGCAAGCTTACGACCATTTAATGCAAATGCGATCGCCTAGGGAAAGATCGGATCCACGCCTGTTAATAGTTACTATTGGTGAGGCTGATATTTATTATCAGAACCAGCAGGGGATGAAAGGTAGAGGATCGCTTTCAGATCAAGCACTCGCTCAACTTTTGCAAAAATTAGAACAGTATAAACCAAACACTATCGGTATAGATATTTATCGTGATTTTCCTGTAGACCGCGATTATCCAAATTTAGCTACTCAGCTACAGCAAGATCATCGCATTTTTACAGTGTGCAAAGTTTCTGCTGGTTCCGATGGCGAACCTGATGGCATTCATCCCCCCAATGAAATTCCCAAACAACGCCGGAGTTTTAGTGATTTTGTCGCCGATGAAGATGAAATTATCCGCCGTCAATTGTTGAATTTAACTCCTCCCCTAGAATCACCATGTGCCGCAGAAGATGCTTTCAACCTTCAGCTTGCACGTCACTATTTACAAAGTAAAGGAATTAAAGCAGATATTAATTCTCAGGGATACTTGCAAATTGAGAAACTTGTGTTTCAGCCATTAAAAGAACACTCTAGCGGCTACCAAAAAATTGATGCGTCGGGTTATCAAATTCTCCTCAATTATCGTTCTTTGCGTCCTGACGAAAAAATTGCCGAGACAGTATCCCTCAAAGATATTTTAAATGACCAAATTAAGCCGGAGTTAGTGGAGTCATTAAAAAATCGGATCGTGATGATTGGCGTTACAGCTTTGAGTAGTAAAGCTGATTATTGGCAAACCCCTGCTAAAAAAAAGAAAATACAAGGACTCTTCGTGCAGGCGCAGATGGTGAGTCATATTCTTAGTGCCGTTGAAGATCGTAGACCTTTGTTTTGGTGGTGGTCTGGGTGGGTTGAAACTTTTTGGGTGTGGGGATGGTCACTGGTTGGAGGGATTATAGCATGGCGCTACTCAAAACCTCGGGATCTTGGGCTAGCGATCGCCACAACACTGTTGACACTATTTGGAATCTGTTTTGGCATCTTTACACAGGCGGGGTGGATACCACTTGTGCCCCCTATGTTGGCATTGGTGTTAACAGCTACGGCTGTTGTATGGAGTTTACGCAGAGATCGTTCCGTTTCGGAGGTTTCTCGTCCCTATTTCAGAAATAAGATTAAATATTTGGACAATAAATTATGACTAAGAGTAATTTATCTCAGCGCTTATTACAAGCTTGCATTATGCCTTTGCTACTGCTTAGTATTGCGAGTTACCCAGCACAAGCAAACTCACAAGCTACGCAACCTGTCAAGAAAGTTGTACCTAAGACACAAAACCGCCTTACCCAATTGAAATTTCCATTTAACGGCGCACCCATCGGTCGCCGCCAAGGAGGCGCAAGGCGTAATGGAACTCAATGCCCTGACCTGAAAATACCTATTAGTGCCTTGGTGCCTGGGCAAGAAACTTCCGATGAATCGAAATCTTTCTTGGCATTAACAGTTTCTGAGTATCCGACCTTTTGGGTTTACATACCACAGTTACCCACCAACTTCCGCAGTGGAGAGTTTGTATTTCAGGATCGAAAGGGGAAAGACATCTACCGAACCTCTTTGACACTCCCTGAAAAACCTGGCGTAATTGGCATCAGCCTACCGCTAAGTCCAGAATATGCTCTGAAAGAAGACTTAAAATATCAATGGTACTTCAAAGTTTATTGTGGCGAACCGCAAATCATATCTGAGTATTTTTATATTCGATCATGGGTGCAACGCGTGGCCCTCACAAACGACCTTAAAAGTCAGTTAAAGGCAGCATCAAGGGAGTACCTTGCCTATGCTGTTAATGATATTTGGCACGATGCTCTAACTAATTTAGCTGATCTACGCCGCACTAATTCAGGCGATCGCATATTGATTGATGATTGGACTAATTTGTTAAAAGCTGTTGGTTTGTCAGACTTGGCGTCTGCGCCAATTGTTGCGCGTTATGGCTCAGAAAAATAGCTCTCATGTAGTGAAGCGGTGGATGAAATATAGCGTCTCCTACTCCCTTCCCGCTAGAAAATTATCCAAAATGTAATATACTTGTAGTAGAAATATCGCACAACAAATTACCTAGATTGTCACCCTACCTCTCTGAGTAGAAAGCGAGTCATATTTATTTATGTATTTTAATGTAATACATGATAAATAATCTTTCGCCGGCAAGGGAGTAATCACATGAGGTACATCGAAAGCCCCCCTCTTTGCTTGCTCTTAGGAGAGTGATTTCATACAAGCAGAGAAAAACAACAACTGGGTTTCAAAGCCTCTCCCCGTTTCGGGGAGAGGAATGGAAGTGGGGTAAAAAGCCATGCCACTTCCACGAGAAATCAAGACTTATGTATTTTTCTTTCTTCGTATGAAAGCACCCTGCCCTCTTTGCTTGCTCTTAGGGGGTTGGGTTCTTGTACCTCACTGAATTGAGGACCGCTATAAGCAGTTGGTTCACTAATTTATTAAGGAATAACAAAAATGGATATTGAGGGCACCAGTGGAAAGGATATTCTAACTGGCACTTCCGGAAACGACCGTATATCTGGTTTAGAAGCCGATGACATTCTAACAGGTGGTTTGGGTGACGACCTGCTAATTGGAGGTCCTGGTAATGACACTCTCACTGGTGGTCCGGGTAGAGATATCTTTATTATGTATTACTCAGGTGGCGGTGCTGATACAATTCTAGACTTCTCGCGTGGAGAGGATCGTATTGATACGATAAGCGCTCCTGAAATACCCTCGTTAGCAAAAATTGCGCCACTGTCTCTAGATGCAATAGCGCTTGGTTAAGCCTCTTTTGGGCATTATAGACAACGATATCTCAGGGGTTTGAGCTTACTTTCTTTCCTTAAACGAGCAGTATTGCCTCTAAGAGGTTGTTTGAAAAGTCTTATTGTAGGTATCAAAACGTTCTAGATCCCCCTAAATCCGCCTTTTTAAGGGGGACTTTGATTCTTCCCCCAATTTATCGGGGGGTTAGGGGGGATCTAAAAGTGCAAAGATACAGCCAATAACTTTTCAAACAACCTCTAAGAGATCGTGATCAAACGGGCTTTTCAGTCTCAGTGTCTTTTAAAAAATCAAATCGGAGTCTTATTATGATAATGGTAGTTACAATAAACACTTAGATAACTAATCTATCAAGGAGTAACGAATATGGTCATTTACGGCACCAATGGAAACGACAATCTAACTGGCACTTCTGGAAGCGACCATATATATGGTTATGAAGGCAATGACACTCTAACAGGTGGTTCGGGTAACGACGTGCTAATTGGAGGTCTTGGTGATGACATTCTCTCTGGTGGTCCGGGTAGAGATGTCTTTGTTATGTATTACTCAGGTGGCGGTATTGATAGAATTACAGACTTCTCACCTAAAGAGGATCGTGTTGATATGCTCAGTGCTCCTGACCTATCGGCGGGATAACATTTTGACATCCGAGCCAAACACTAGTGCTTTATATTACAGTTATCAACAGCTAGCTTGGCTATCTATTAACCTCACCTGACCAACACAACGACCTATTTTTGCTGGTGCCGTAGTATCTCCACAACTCCTATGTGATTTTTGAACAGGATTTCAGACAAAATCGTGATCAAACGGGCTTTGCAGTCTCAGTATCTTTTAAAAAATCAAATCGGAGTCTTATTATGATAATGGTAGTTACAATAAACACTTAGATAACTAATCTATCAAGGAGTAACGAATATGGACATTTACGGCACCAATGGAAACGACAATCTAACTGGCACTTCTGGAAGCGACCGTATATATGGTTATGGAGGCAATGACACTCTAAAAGGTGGTTCGGGTAACGACGTGCTAGTTGGAGATATTGGTGATGACATTCTCACTGGTGGTCCGGGTAGAGATGCCTTTCTTATGTATTACTCAGGTGGCGGTATTGATAGAATTACAGACTTCTCACCTCAAGACGATCGTGTTGATATGATCAGTCGTCCTAACCTACCGGGCATAGTAAATCCTTCGCCACTGCCTCTAAGTGATGCTATTAAGCCTGCTTCAGATTCTAGCATCAAGCCTGTTCTAAATTCTGCTGCTGGTAGGAATAATACGATTATGAGTGGTTTAATTGATGATTTAATCATCCTTGGAGCGAGTAAAACAAGTAGCTCACTTAATAGTGGCATTATGAGATACAGCCCAAAAAGTGGTGCTTTATATTATGATTCAGAACAGGTAGCATGGCTACCTACTAACCTGAAATGGCCAACACAACCACCTATTTATGTTAGTCCCATAGCATCTACCAAGCAAAAATTTTCATCCTCTCTAATGGAACCAACACCTATTTCTGGTGATGCTATAACAGCATCCACACCTCTAGAAATCATTAACACCTGATTTATCAGAATTCGCGGAAAACCCCATCCGCCTATGCGGTGGGGAGTATCAAGCTGGCACAGGTGCAATTTTATTATTGAAGTAATCAAGTAAGAATCTATTTGGGTAGATCACGCTGAGAGGTTGTTTGAAAAGTTGTTGACTGTGATTTTAATCGAATTATTACCCCCCTTAATCCCCCCGATATGTTGGGGGGAAACAAGAAAATCCGGTTCCCTTCCCTTATCAAGGGGAGGGCTAAGGTGGGGTAAAAAATAT
>NZ_JAIVFV010000358.1 GCF_020829445.1 Nostoc sp. CHAB 5836 | reverse complement strand
AGTTTATATTACTATACCTTGGGGTTCTGGTGGCTATGCTTTTTTTTTGCTGGTAACTATAAACAAGATTAATCATTTATTCGCGTAATACATACGCGAACACTTCTTTTTTGTCCAAAGTCCAATCTAAAAGACAGATATGAAGAATTAAAGCACCTAGATGAAACCTCACCAGAGCCGTGGCCTGTGTACACTGCTTATGATTTCTTTACAGAATCGGAAAAACGGCAGTTTAATCCAGACGGTTCTCTCAAGCTCGAATATATAGAAGCCGAACTGAAAAATGGCATCAGTGAAAGTTGGTTGTTAGAAATGGAGCGACGCAAGAAAATTGAAGTTGATAACTACAACCGAGTATCTGCTAAACACGCAGAACAGGGCATCAACTTTGGTGCATGGGAAATGCAAGGGAGGATTGAAGACAGCAAAACCTACGTGCAGCGTCGTAAGCAAATGGATGTAGACCTGCGGAACTTCGAGGATGCTGACAGCTTGCCTTTTGATAAGGACACAGCATTTTAGGTGAGCTTACTTTTCCCTTCACGCACTCTTGAAGTGAGCGGGAGCATCGGGTATGCCATCACAGTCCCTTCAGGGCTTTAGCTAAATATATGGAGAAGCTGAAGGTGCTGGTATTAATAACACTTTCAGCTTAAGGCTGTAAATTTCTGACGCTGATTGACCATTTAATGAAATTCACGCATTCACGCATTCAAAATTATGTTAGGAAGAATAAGAATAATTTTGAATTAATTAATTCGCTATTTATTGCCCCCACTGAATAAAATTCAGTGGTCTACAATCAGTGGTGGATTCAAGCCCCCACTGATTATCTTTAATTTTGAATTAATAATGCAAGAATTTTGAATTCCCCGAGGGGGTTGACCATCTCAATCAACGCTGTTGACCGAATGGTGAGTTAATTACAGCTTGTGATCCTTGAGCAGACTTAAACACCCCATTAAAAAAGGCAATCATTCCCAGAATAGCGAAAGCTGTAATAATTACCCAATGGATGGCATTGAATACAGACCTTTCTTTTATTGCTTCAGTCCAGACTTTCTGGAGTTGGTCTGATGTTCTTTCCTTCCAGGTCAAATACTGTAAAGCTTGAATACATGAAGAGGTATCATCTCCTTTTTGTACTTTCTGACACAACAGGATTTCAAGTTGTTCTTTACGTGCATCAGGGGTAGAAAAATCTATATTTTGTAACTGTTCAGGGTGTAGACCATTGCTCGGTTTAAATTGTAGTTGTTCCATAATTTTCTGTTGAGATTTTTGTGTATGAAAAAGGTGTAGAAGCCTTTTCTACACCCCAGATTCTGCAAAGTGAAAGTGGAACTATATTTACCTCCCAAAGCAGAGTTTATATGTTCTATCCTCACAAAATCAATTGACCAAAGTACGGAAAAAAACGGTACTTCTGTCTAGAGAAAAAGTAGTCTACTTGTGCTAAAGCTCTAAGTCAAAATCTGGGCTTGGAGCTATAGCAGATTTTTTCGTGGCCGGTATATTTGGTGAATCTGGCTCAAAGGGATCTGTGCCGTCTTCAAAAAAAGAAACAAAACACGTAGTATCAATATTCAACAAGAAGGGAACAGGGAACAGGGAACAGGGAACAGGGAACAGGGAACAGGGAACAGGGAACAGGGAACAGGGAACAGGGAACAGGGAACAGGGAACAGGTCGTTCCTCCCTGTTTCCTGTTGCCTTCTAGATAAAATCCGGGGGTCTGAGTCCCCCACTAATTGGAATGTGCCATTCCAATTAGTGGAACGCGTTGGTGGGGGCTTTAGACCCCCACCATACGCAGTAAGAGTTCCCTATTCTCTATTAAGAGTTCCCTTTTACAAACTTATTTTTAAAAGAGTTAAATAAGAGGTTGTTTGAAAAGTTTTTAGGAGTAAAAAACTATGCTAATCGCTTCACCATGATACGGATCATGGCAAGATAAATAAAAGTCTCTGATGTTTCGGGCAAGAACTCATAATCTCGAACCAATCGCCGGCATCCCATCAGCTTTCTCGTAAGTTCGCTCAACAACCCAACGTTTTTTGAGCAAGACAACACCTTTAGCAAGAGTGCGATCGCAACACTACCTGCACAATCCAACGGCAAAAGTCCATCACCCACTGCATAAACGGCTCACCATCAAAGCCGCCATCCACCCAGATAGTTGTCAACCGAGATACCTGCTGACTGGATTGTTTAACCCGTTTGAGAACCTGTTTCCCCCCTTCTCGCTCACCCACATTGGCCGCCGTGACCAAGACCCGCTGTGACTTTCCCCAAGGTATCGACCGTCATAAATCGTTTCCGTCCCTTGATTTTTTTTCCTGCATCAAAGCCTATCAATTGACTAACCATCGCTGCACTCTTGACGCTTTGACTATCGATGATTGCTTCCGATGGACTTCGATAGCGATCCTGCAAGGGTCCGTGTCCACTGCCGGAGATTATCATGAATTTTCAGCCACGTTCCGTCTTTGCGCCATTTGCGAAAATAGCTATATACCGTCTGCCAGACGGGAAAGTCACCCGGTAGCGATCGCCATCTAACACCTTCTACCAAAACATAGAAAATTGCGTTCAAGATTTCCCACATATCAACTTCACGCTTGCGACCACCGGGTTTTGGTTCTGGAATCATGTCACTCAGAAATTCATATTGGGCGAGGGTCAGATTGC